>NZ_JAUBTK010000001.1:266371-315449 GCF_036702455.1 Microcoleus sp. D2_18a_D3 | reverse complement strand
GCCGGATGCAGTGAAAGCTGCACGTCCGCGTTCTGAAGGAGAGGTGTCCTGTGGTAACACAGGCATCGACTCTAATTTAGGGGAGGGGAGAGAGGTGACTCTCAAACCTCACCCGACTAATTGGTCGCTCGGTGTTCAGAAAACATGAACTGGAGTAGAGAATGATTAGACACAGCAATAACGCTAGTGAATCCTGGAGAACGTTGCCGTGACTTATTCCGCCGTGACTTATTCCGCCTACAAAAGCGAGTGTTCAAAGCTATTCGAGAGGGCGACAGGCGGAGAGCAGCTTCACTTCAGAAGCTGATTCTTAAATCCACCGCAGCGAGGCTAAGGGCAATACGCCAAGTCACGCAGCTCAATGCTGGAAAAAAGACTGCCGGAATTGATGGTAAGGCTTCCCTCTCATTCGAGGATAGATTCGCTTTGAGTGAACAACTCAAACAATCAGTTAACAATTGGAAGCACTCAAAACTACGAGAGATACCCATCCCTAAGAAAGATGGTAAGACTCGTATTCTGAAAGTCCCCACCATTGCGGACAGAGCATGGCAATGCCTTGTTAAATACGCACTGGAACCAGCACACGAGGCAACTTTCCATGCGAGGAGTTATGGATTTAGGGCAGGCAGATCGGCACACGACGCGCAGAAATATCTGTTCGACAATCTGAATTCCAGAGTAAATGGGATAGAAAAGCGGGTCATAGAACTCGATATCGAAAAGTGCTTCGACAGGATAAGCCACAAATCAATTATGGAACGGCTCATTGCCCCAACGGGTATAAAGCTCGGAATCTTCCGATGCCTCAAAGCAGGAGTCAACCCAGAATTCCCCGAACAGGGTACACCTCAAGGGGGTGTGGTGAGTCCCCTACTTGCCAACATTGCGTTGAATGGGATAGAGGACATACACCCATCAGTTCGTTATGCGGACGACATGGTTAGCGCGACACGATGTCGCATGTTGTGAGTGAGGAGGTGACTTCTCTAGGTTAGTGTCCAAACCTATCCTCAATCTCCAAGGGCATCACTGGTAACGGTGGGGTCTTTTGCAAGGAGGTAACGTCTAAGGAGCGTCCAAGCCATTTGGACAAACCGGGCAAGAGGAAGACTGAATGGGTGAACGCAAGTGAATCTCTGATGAGGCTGCGTGACGTCTGGTCATCGAAATATGGCTGATACGGTGATGAAGCCCACATTCCGCACCCTCAACTGGCACACACACAGTTGGGGTGGGAAGGAAGAGTCGATGGGTCGGTGAGATTTGAGTAATAAATACTCAGAAAGCCGTGTGACGAGCGCGATTTGTGGTCAATTTTGAAAAATACAGCCGACGGAAGTGCTTCTGTGAAAGATCGTTGGAGATTAAGTGCGCGCGACAACAACCAACCTGTGTCGCTCGAAAGCTTGGTAAAACGATTCAGGATGAAAATGTGCGATCGTGTAAATGAACAACAAAAACCAGTCGTCCCCTGTGCAGCGCTGCGGATAAAAATAGTCTAAACTCAGGTAGCAAACAACTCGCTCGAACTCAAGAAGCCCGTGCATCAAGCAACTGAGATAACCGTCTCTAACCTCGACCATCTTGGTCTGATAGCAGGTCTAGTTGATGAAATAGGAATTGTCCAAAAAATCAACGAGTTAATAGGGGAACAACCGGGTGAGATTGTCAGTCCGGGTCAGGCAGTCAAAGCGATGATTATCAATGGGTTAGGGCACGTTTGGGCTCCATTATACTTATTTCCCAAATTTTTTGAAGGCAAAGCAATCGAACATTTAATGGGTGAAGGTATTCAAGCATCACACCTTAACGAATACCGCTTAGGTAGAGTATTAGACAAGCTATATTTAGTAGGAAGGAGCCAAATATTTACTACTATCGCCGCTTCCGCAGCTCAAAAAATTGAGATCGATACAGGGACAGCTCATTTAGATTCAAGTTCCTTTCACCTGCATGGCAAATACGAATCAGAGCTAGCATCTGTATCTGTTATCGAGTCAGAAACGGCACTCGATCGCGGAGATCGCGATTCCACTAAACCTGTGTCATCGGCGGTGCCAATTAAGATTACCTACGGCTACTCCCGCGACCACAGGCCCGACTTAAAACAATTCATTTTAGATTTAATTTGTAGTAGGGATGGAGATGTACCACTATTTTTACGGGTGCGTTCGGGAAATGAATCAGATCGTGCCGTATTCACATCAATTTCTCAGGAGTTTAAACAACCGTTAAATCTGGACAGTTTAATGGTTGCTTCGGGTGCATTATATTGAGCCCCAAATTTCTCCATGTTAACCAATTTAAGATGGTTAACTCGCGTACCGTTGAGCCTAAAACAAGCGCAGCAACTGGTATTTCAGTTAAATGAAACAGAATTTAACTCTAGTTATGTGACGGGATATAGTTGGTCAGAACACAAAAGTAATTATGGTGGAATTACACAAAGATGGTTAGTAGTAGAGAGCAGTTTACGTCGTGATGCCGACCAACGTAAATTAGAAAAAAAACTCAAAAAAGCTGAAATTGAGGGTCAGAAAAAGTTGCGAGAGTTGTCAAATATTGAATTTGCTTGTGACACCGATGCCTTGTCAGCAGCCCGTCGTTTATCTACAGAAGTAAAATATCATAATTTCACCCAAATTAGTAGCAGACAATCGACAGCAAAATCCGATGCTAATTCGACCATATCTGACATTTATAGCTCTAAGTTAATATTTAAAGTTCAAGCACAACTAGAATTAGATGAAGCGTGCGGTAGCCAAGGCAACAAAAGCTAGTGGTAGATTTATCTTAGCTACTAATGTGCTGGAGGCATCACAATTAAATCCTGATGAAATGATTTTAAAATATAAGGAACAGCAGTCGGCAGAGAGAGGGTTTGGGTTTTTGAAAGACCCCTTATTTTTTACGGATAGCGTGTTTCTAAAGTCGCCGGAAAGAATCGAGGCTTTAACTTTGATAATGGGTTTGTGTTTTTTGGTTTATACTTTAGGTCAAAGGTTACTCCGGCAAAACTTGCAACTCACTAATAAAACCGTAAAAAATCAATTGGGTAAAGGAACCAATCGACCTACTTTGCGCTCGCTATTCAAAAGTTTTCAATCGATTAATGCCGTTTTTATTCAAGTAACTCAACAAGTTTCTAAGTTGACATCCGAACGGTTAGCTATCTTAAATTTGTTTCCAGTCACCTGTCGGTCTTATTATTTAGTGTTATGAAATGAAGTCGATTATTGATTGGTAAAACTGACTTACATTTAAATAATTGTTGATTCAGCAGTGATGTATTATTGTCATAATGCAGGCGATATGCTGGAAATTAATAGTTGTTAATGGTCTGATTTTTGACGTTTTATGGGTTAAGAAGATTTAATTTATGCCCTCACGTCAATTTTTAGGAATTCCTAACTGGGTGATGATCTCGTTGCATAGATTTTTGGGTGTTTTTACTCACGCTCTATCTCAGATGATTCACTTTTTCCCCCTCAATCCGCCGGTAGTGCCAGTTGGGGGTGCGGAATGTGGGTTGTAATTCTCGCCTTTACTTTTTACACAAGTCTATCATATCTTTAAAAAAATGGTATTAGATATTATCGCTCGCCTAACGGCTGCTGGCAATTTACAAGCCAATTTAATTAACCGAGGAGATGCAATTGAGGCATTACAGATTACTAGGGAAAGTTTGGTTTGTGCTTTGCGGACAGAAATAATTCTTAGGGAAAATCAGCAATTTATCGGTCGCCGTTACGAGTTATTTGCTAATATTGAAAGTAATTTGGCTGCTTTGATGGCGGTGGATGTGAGCGATCGGGCGACTGAATACGGGCGGTTGCTGAATGAGGCTTTGGAAATTGGGATGAGCGTACACAAAGAGGTAAGAAAGTTGCAAAATGGGCGTTAGAGTTGCTGGAGAGTTCCTGGTTTGTAGTAAAAGTAGTAACTGAGATATTGCACCATTTTTATGAACAGGCAAGATGCCTGTTCCACAAAGAGTGAATTTTCTTGTGGGAGTAGGGTTGGGCATCCTGCCCGCCCCTGAAAGGCTTATTGAAAATGGTGCAATATAGAAGTTACTACAATTTTTTTGACCATCGGAAATTTCAATCCTCAAAAATATCCAACTGTTCCCCCTCCGACTCTTTTTTACCATCTTTTTTAACACCTTTCCGCAGCCCGATCGCAATTTTGCTATGTTTCTCAATCTGCTTCATCACCTGTCTCGCCCTGTCAATCACCGACGGCGGCAAACCAGCTAATCTGCCCGCTTCAATTCCGTAAGATTTGTCAGCACCTCCCGGCTGAACTTGATGCAAAAATACGATTTGATCGGGCAATTCTTTCACTGTCACCTGATAATTGGCGACATTATCTAAAATAGAAGCTAACTCATTTAACTCGTGATAGTGAGTCGCAAAAATTGTCCGCGCCCGAATCTCAGTTGCTAAATATTCTGCTACAGACCAAGCAATAGAAAGTCCGTCAAAGGTTGCCGTTCCCCTGCCAATTTCATCTAACAACACCAATGATTGTGGCGTGGCGTGATTGAGAATATTTGCAGTTTCGTTCATTTCCACCATAAACGTAGATTGACCCGTTGCCAAATCATCTACTGCGCCGACGCGGGTAAAAATGCGATCGCAAATTCCCAAACTCGCAGCTTTCGCCGGCACAAAACTGCCCATCTGCGCCATTAACTGGATCAAACCCACCTGCCGCAAGTAGCAGCTTTTCCCGCTAGCATTCGGCCCGGTTAAAATAATTAAATCTGGGCGGTTTAGCGATTCTTCCCGACCCAAAAAAGCCGAATTAGGTACAAAAAATCCCGGCGGCAAAGACTTTTCCACCACCGGATGACAACCTTCAATAATTTTAATTTCCCGACTTTCTGTCATAGTCGGGCGGCAGTAATTCTGGTAAACTGCTACTTCTGCCAAACCGCACAAAACATCTGCCGCCGCCACGGCGCGGGAAACGTTGCGAATAATTTCGGCGTGTTCTCCTACCTCCGATCGCACTTTAGCAAAAATATCGTATTCCAATTGATTTAAATCTTCCCGCGCTGTCAGAATTCGGACTTCTCTTTCTTTTAATTCTTCAGTGCTATAACGTTCTTCATTGGTGAGAGTTTGCTTGCGGGTGTAGTCTTTCGGTACTTGGTCTACTTTCGATTTGGTAATGCTGATGTAATAGCCGAAAGCTTTATTGTAGCCGACTTTTAAATTAGAAATTCCGGTGCGTTTTCTCTCAGTTGCTTCTAAATTGGCAATCCATTCTTGGTCTGCTGATGCAGTTTGGCGCATTTCATCTAGCATCGGATTGATTCCCGATCGAATTAAACCTCCTTCTTTTAAATGAATCGGCGGTTCGTCAACTAAATGAGCGTGAATTTTACTTGCTAATTCTTCTAAAATGGGCGGTACATTTTGCAGCGCTTTCAAATAGGGCGATCGCCCTTGGGCTGCGATTGAGGCTAATTCCGGCAGTTTCGAGAGAGAATCAGCTAAAGCGACCAAATCCCGCGCGCTAGCTGTTCCAGAACCGGCGCGGCCTGTCAGTCTTTCGATGTCGTAAATTTGGCGCAGCAACTGCTGCAAATCTTGGCGCAGGGCGTTATTTTCTACTAATTCTTGGATCGTGTCGTGTCGGGCGCCAATGCCTTTAATGCTGAGCAAAGGTTGCAGCACCCAGCGGCGCAAAGCGCGGCCTCCCATTGCGGTGCTGGTTTTGTCTATAGCCCACAGCAGCGAACCGTGAAAAACCCCATCTCTCACTGTTTGAGTAATTTCGAGATTGCGGCGAGTTTGGTAGTCGAGTATGAGAAAATCGGTGAGAGTGTAAGTGTGCAATCTTTGCAAAGAAACTGCTTTTTCCTTTTGAGTTTCTTCGAGATATTGCAACAAACCGCCGGCGGCGCGCACTGCGAGGGGCAAATGGCCGCATCCCATGCCTTCGAGCGATCGCACTTTGAACTTTTGCAGGATTCTCTGTTTTGCTTCGGACAAACTAAACGGAATTTGCGATCGCAAAGAATAGCAAAACGAATTCGGCAAACACTCTGGTAAATGCTCGGATTTCTCTCCGGGCCTCAACATAGTCACCAAATCCGGCGCATTAGTCGGTACCAAGACTTCCGAAGGCTGCAAACGCAGCAATTCTAGGGTTAATTGTTCTAAACTGTCTGCTTGGGTAGTGACGAATTCTCCCGTAGAAATATCTGTATAAGCCAATCCCCAATGTTCCCCAGCAATGACGACTGCTGCTAAAAAATTATTTTGTCTGGGCTTAAGCATTCCGTCATCAGTCAAAGTTCCGGGAGTGAGAATGCGGGTAATTTCTCGCTTGACTTGGCGGCCTTCTTTCGCAGCTATCGAGGCATCTTCAACTTGATCGCAAACTACCACAGCATAGCCTTTTTCTACTAACATTGAGGTGTAGCGGTCTAGGGCGTGGTGCGGCACTCCTGTCATCGGCACTCTGCCAATTTCCTTGCCGCTTTCTTTACTCGTACAAACAAGTTCTAATTCGCGCGAAATCGTAACTGCATCTTGGAAAAAACACTCAAAGAAATCTCCGACTCGAAACAATAAAAGTGCATGGGGATACTGTTCTTTCACTTCCACATACCGCTGCATCATCGGAGTTAGCTTGGTGAATTCTAGTAGGCGGTGGTCGGCATTGCGGATGTTGGCTTGATTGGGGTCTGTTGGGGTAGATGCAGTGTAAGGCATAAAAGGCGATCGATAAATTTTAATCTTTAACAACTTTAGCGCAAGCTCGGCTTTTAGCTATAACTAATGATACAATATTTGACGATTAATCCCCCTTAAGCAGGGTGCGTAATTCTCAAGATTTGGGCGGAGTGTTGACCTCTACAAAAGTCACGCGCCCTGCTTAATAATCTATAAACCCGCTTTTACTTAAGAAGTTTTCGGTCGGCTTTTATCTAAAGTGAGCAAAGGCATCGGTCATAGTGAGATTAAGTGAGAAAAATTTATTTTTTGTGAGATGAGAGCGATCGCCGATCGACAAAAACAACCTCATCCATCTCGTTATTAGCTGTTCTAGCAGATGTTGAACGAAGACCGAAGTTGCAATCTTCCCCAAGGATTTAGCAATTAAGAATGTTCTAACCGTCGGGCGCGGTTGCTATAACTGTTGGCAGTTAACGGAAAAATGTAAAATTTCCCGCACTTTAGGGGCAGAAACTTTACATTTTTGGTATTGAAAACAGCCGGAAGATAGATTTTTAAATTATACCTTGGATAGAGAGAATATATATTTTATATGCTTAAAATTAAAAACATCCAAGCGAGTAATTGATCGGCTTAGTAAAGGTAAGATTTAGAATCAAAAATTTGCTAGCTAGTAGTTAACTAGAGGAAAAAAATAATGAAAGCTCTTTGCTGGCACGGAGCAAATGATGTGCGCGTTGATAATGTACCAGACCCAACAATTATCAATCCGCGCGATGCAATAGTTAAAATCACGTCTACAGCAATCTGCGGCTCAGATTTGCACCTCTACAATGGCTTCATCCCGACAATGCAATCGGGCGACATCATGGGGCACGAATTCATGGGGGAAGTAGTCGAACTCGGCAGCCAAGTCAAGAACTTAAAAAAGGGCGATCGCGTCGTGATTCCTTTTACTATTTCTTGCGGCAGTTGCTTTTTTTGCAACCGCGATTTGTGGTCGCTGTGTGACAACTCCAACCCCAATGCTGGGCTGGCTGAAAAAATGTTCGGTCATTCCCCGGCAGGATTATTTGGCTACTCGCATTTAACGGGCGGTTATGCAGGCGGACAAGCAGAATACGCGCGAGTTCCGTTTGCAGATGTCGGCCCTTTAAAAATTCCCGACGGACTTTCTGACGAACAAGTATTGTTCCTCACCGATATCTTTCCTACTGGTTATATGGCGGCCGAAAACTGCGACATTCAGCCGGGGGATACTGTAGCTGTTTGGGGATGCGGGCCAGTCGGACAATTTGCGATCAGAAGCGCGTTTATGCTGGGGGCCGATCGAGTAATTGCGATCGACCGCATACCGGAACGCTTGCAAATGGCGGCCGCGGCCAAAGCTGAAATCATCAATTACGAAGAAATAGACGCCGGGGAAGCCGTCACCGAAATGACGGGGGGACGCGGGCCCGACTCCTGCATCGACGCTGTGGGGATGGAAGCCCACGGCACCGGTCTCGACGCTTTGTACGACAAAGCCAAGCAAGCCGTGCGTTTGGAGAGCGATCGACCTACGGCCCTGCGACAAGTGATCCTCGCGTGTCGCAAGGGCGGCACAGTGTCAATTCCCGGCGTTTACGGCGGCTTCGTTGACAAAGTGCCATTAGGTGCAGCTTTCAACAAAGGCTTGACCATGAAAATGGGACAGACGCACGTTCACCGCTATTTGCGGCCTTTGCTTGATCGCGTTCAAAAAGGCGAAATTGACCCGTCATTCGTAATTACGCACCGAATGAAATTGGATGAAGCGCCCCACGCCTACGACATTTTCAAAAACAAAAAAGACAACTGCATCAAAGTTGTCCTCAAACCCTAACTCGCATTTACCCTTTAAGGAGAAACTATGCTTTTACAAGAAAAAGAATCAGGCGACTTGATAGAAATCCTCGATGTAGATGCTTTAATCAGCCCTACAAAACAAGAAGTGCCGGGAAAAAATCAAGCTGGTCAGGAAGAGCAAGAGAAAGCAACTTTTGCAAAAAGCAATTTAGTGTTTCCTTCCGGTGAAACTCTGCCGCGCTGTTGGACTGAGGAAAATTATCAAACTAGCTGATTCAAGGGAAACCCCCAACCTAATACCCAGAGCCCCGACTTCTTTAAGAAGTCGGGGCTTTAAGAGTTTTAGGTAAAAAGGGAGATTAATTCTTAACGATCCACTCGACTTGATGCGCTTCTGTGATGTCTGGAATATCCAGTCGCGCAGCTAATTTGCGAATGACTGCTTCCGGTACTGTTGCTGTGCGCGATCGATTCCGCTGCAATATTTCTTCTAGAGGTACTTCTAGATAAACAATGCGAATGCGCGCTTGATAAGCAGCAAAAAAATTAATTAATTGCTGCCGCATTTGTTTGGTAGTATTCGTGGCGTTCCACACAAAAGAACGCTCCTCATTCATGTATTCCCGTGCTCTTTTTTTGGCGGCTGTGACCACATTTCCAGGGGTCTCGTCGGGAGGGAGATTCATCTCTTTTCGCAGTGCATCCAGCGAGATTAATGGCAAATATGGGAGATTTTTCCGAATCCAATAATCTTTACCGCTTCCTGGCAAGCCAGACATCAAAATTACTTCGCATTTAGTGTCGTCAAATGCTTCGTAATCCGGGTTGCCGTTCTCTTTGCGGAAGTAGATAAATCGGCTGTGTGCTGAGGGGAATTGTCTGGGAGAATCCCAACAATTATTTTCTTGACAAAACTCCCGAAATAGTTCTATTTTATCCAGAAGTTCTTGTCTGTCGCTACACAGTCGGCCGCGCACGTCTGCTTCGGCTAAAAGTGCGAGGAAATCGCAGCGGACAACTTGACTAACTTTAATTACAGACTGCTGTGGGTTG
Organism: Microcoleus sp. D2_18a_D3; assembly: GCF_036702455.1. Classification (NCBI taxonomy): domain Bacteria; kingdom Bacillati; phylum Cyanobacteriota; class Cyanophyceae; order Oscillatoriales; family Microcoleaceae; genus Microcoleus; species Microcoleus sp. D2_18a_D3. The sequence goes on along the minus strand of NZ_JAUBTK010000001.1, from coordinate 305,871 downwards.
GGTTTGTCGATCAGCCAGATGGGTAAACTGCCGAATTGGACGATCGCCACAACTGTTTCGCGAATCTCAAACTGCACAGGCGGCTCGAATTGAGATAAAATTTGTCTGACCATTCTCGCACCTTGGCGGGCGTGACCTTTTGAACTAATTCTGCCGTCGGCTTCTATTTTTGTAAAGGCTGGTTTGGCGACATCGTGCAGCAAAGCGGCGGCAAAAAGTATCGATCGTTCTTTTTGGGGAAGTTGCCGCCAATTTGGAGAAGATGTTAATGCTTCGCAGACCATTCTGGTATGAATTAAAACGTCTCCTTCGGCATGGTAAATCGGGTCTTGCTGACATCCTTTAAGGCTGTCAATCCAGTCGAAATGATTTTGAATACCCTCCCAATCCAGGAACCAATCGGGCGGTTGGGGACAAAAGGGAAAAGTCCAAGTTGGCAAGGGCGATAACAGTGTATTCATAAATTCACCTACTGGTTAACTAAAATTAAATAAATCTGTACCGGGACGCAGAATATTTGGTACAATTGGGCGATTGAGCCAATGTCCTTCGGCATTTTTAATAGCCGTCAAAAAGCTGGCACGCACGTATTTGTAACGCGCTTTTACTATGCCATATTCTTCGACTTTAATGTACAGACCTTCCATAATCTCACTCTTGTCAGTCTCTTTCAAACATCGTTCTTCATCTAATCCCAATTCCCCGCAGTACAAACGCAATCGCTCCAAATGTCCAGGTTGAATAAAATTAGATTTTTCCATAAACTGCATCATTTGCTTGGGCGATTTCAGCACTCCCGAAAACAGCACGGGAACGGACACTAACGGCAGTCCGCTTAACAACTTGCGGCGGGATTCTGTACTCAGAAATTGACTGGTTTCTAAGTCGAGCACGTCGTATTCCATAAAATAGTGCGGCAAAAAATCATAAAAAACAGTGTGTTTCGCATAAAGCCATTCGCCGTAAAGAATGTAGCGATTTCCCAGCACTTCTCCCAGGGTTCCGCTGAGACTGAAAGCCCACTGTTTGAATAAGTTAAAATGTTTTTCCCTCGGCCCGCCGGTGAGATAGTGGCCGCGACTTTGCAGCAGCATTTGTCCATCGGGTGCGAAGCTGATGCCTGTATTAGCGCCGTCTACCTTTTCTTCTATAATTAGAGGGCGATCGATCAAAACGCTAAATGGCACGCTGTCGAGGTCTTCATCTCCCGGCTGGAAACGCGAACCTTCGATGTGATAAGTTCTAGGATATTTAACAATTTTGAGCATCAGCCAATCCCTTTTATATTTTAGATTTGAGAGGCGACCCCATCCATTTTAGATTGTAGTAATTTTAGATTTGAGATTTTATAATTTAGAGGCGATCGAATCTATTTAACCATTATAATGGAATGAGCACAAAGGAGCGTGTAAGTTGAAAAATCAAAGTTTCCAGAGCATATCATCAGCACTCGCTGGGATTCTATTAGTAGGCGCGCTACTCATCGCCTTAAACTCTTTTGTCATCATCAATCCAGGTGAAGCAGGGGTGGTCAGCGTTTTAGGAAAAGCCACAGATGGAGCATTGTTAGAGGGGTTTCACCTCAGACCCCCGCTAATATCCAAGGTAGATGTGTACGATGTAACAGTGCAAAAATTTGAAGTTCCCGCCCAGAGTGCTACTAAAGACCTCCAGGATTTAAATGCTAGTTTTGCGATCAATTTTCGCCTTGATGCTGAGAAAATAGTGGAGATCAGAAGGACTCAAGGAACTTTGGAGAATATAGTCTCAAAAATTATTGCTCCTCAGACGCAAGAAGCATTTAAAACAGCCGCTGCACTGAGAACCGCCGAACAATCTATTACTCAAAGAAGTGAACTGAAGCGAGACTTTGATACTGCGCTGAAGGAGAGGCTATCAAAGTATGATGTAATCGTACTAGATACGAGCGTGGTTAACATTCGATTCTCCGCAGATTTTGCGAAAGCGGTTGAGGAGAAACAGGTTGCTGAACAGCGGGCGCAAAGGGCTGTTTATGTGGCTCAGGAAGCAGAACAACAGGCTCAAGCTGACATTAACCGCGCTCAAGGTAGGGCTGAAGCTCAAAGGCTGTTGGCTGAAACTTTGAAGGCTCAGGGCGGCAATTTAGTTCTGCAAAAAGAGGCGATCGAAGCTTGGAGAAGCGGCGGGGCTCAGATGCCAAAAGTGCTAGTTATGGGCGCAGGTTCGAGTCGGGTTCCTTTCATTTTTAATATGAACGATATTCAGGAAGAACCCGATCGCCCGCAAGTGACCAACAATTAAAATATGGCTGAGGGTTACAAACTGGGTGCTTCCGAAAATATTGGCTTTGCTAACCAGAAATCTCGCAATAAACCGGGTTTCCTCAGAAAGTGCACATAAGTCCTATGAGAGTTGCGGGAATATGCTACACTTCTGAAAGCCACAATATAACGACAGTTTGAAACCTGTCGTTATAAAAGCGAAGTCCGCAATTAACACGCAGGCAACACACTCATTTTAGGAAGCCAGGAGAAATCATGACCCGCGCTATTATGGAAACCGACAAAGGCACAATCAATTTGGAATTGTTCGATGCGGATGCGCCTAACACAGTGAAAAATTTTGTTGACTTAGCGGAAAAAGGTTTTTACGATGGATTGACGTTTCACCGAGTCATTCCTAACTTTATGATTCAAGGTGGCTGTCCAAAAGGCAATGGAACTGGCGGCCCCGGCTACAAAATCAAGTGCGAAATTAACTCCAACAAACATTTGGCAGGAACTTTATCGATGGCTCACGCAGGCCGCGATACGGGTGGCAGCCAATTCTTTATTTGCCATTCTCCCCAGTCTCATCTAGATGGAGTGCACACAACTTTTGGCAAAACTGAGGATATGTCTGTCGTCAATGCTATCCGCCAAGGTGACAAGATTATTTCGCTCAAAATTGAGCATTAATTTTCCTTAATGAGTTGCGTTTGTAGTAAGGACTTTAGTCCTTATTGCAAACAAAACTTGTGAAAGTTAAAAGTTAGAAAATCTACAATTTATGACCTATAATTTCTTGATGGTATCCGCCACGTGATTTATGCGTGGAATCAATCCCAAATCCCAAATCCTTGCATCCTCAAGCCCCCGGATTTATCCGTGGTGTCAATCTAAAATCTAAAATCTAAAATCTAAAATCGAATGACTGTTATCAATGATTCTGCTGTGGTGGCCCAGTTAACTGAACTATATTTAAAATACGAAAAAGCTCTGTGTACGAATGATATTGAAACTCTCGATAATTTGTTCTGGGATGCGCCGGAAGTTGTGCGGTTTGGGGTGACGGAGAACCTGTACGGGAGCGATGAGGTGAGGGCTTTTCGCAAAGGGCGATCGCCTGTAAATGTCGATCGAGAAATGTTCAACCTCAAAGTCGTGACTTTCGATGCAGACACGGCGGCGGTGACGCTGGAATTCCGCCGTGTGATGGATGGAGTGGTGCGGCTGGGGCGGCAGAGTCAGATGTGGCGCAAGTTTCCTCAAGGGTGGAAGATTGTTTCGGCTCACGTTTCTTTTTTGCCGCTGGAGGGATGAGGGGTGACACACCTCCGAGCAAGGTGAAATAATTTCCCCTGTCGGTATTTGAATTTAATTATTGTTGAGCCATTTAATTCCGCAGATATTCTTTTTTTCCTTTACTATTAGTGCCTGTCTCTGCCTTGTCACCTATCTTCTGCTTTCTTGGTTCTCCACTTTTGCAGTAGCTTCCTCATTACCGCTATTTTCCCTGCTACGCTCCTCTAATACAGTTCATATTTGAGCAAAGTACACGGAATCGATCCATTAAAAACCGGAATCCGCCGCGATGTCCTGAGCCCCACCTTTTTACCCAACTCCTTATTTCCAGTCAAAATAAACGCATTCCAACCTTTAAAACGATGCTTAAAAATATCCCCCAACATCTTGTACAAATCTCCCAATTCGCTAGCATCTCCCAGGCGCTCTCCGTAGGGAGGATTGCAAATCAGCACTCCTTTGTCTGCGGGGGCTTCCAACTGGGATAACTCGGTTTGAGCAAACTGAATCTTACCGGAAATACCAGCTTGCTGCGCGTTCGTGCGAGCTTGAGTTAACATATCGAAATCGCGATCGCACCCTGCAATCACCTCTTTAAGTTCCGGTAACTCACTATTTTCAGCTTCCGCCCACAATTTATCCCACAAAGGTTCGTCAAAATCCCGCCAAGTCATAAATCCAAACTTTTCTCGAAACAATCCCGGTGCAATATTCAAGGCCTTTAAAGTCGCTTCCAAAGGCAAAGTTCCAGAACCGCACATCGGGTCTAAAAACGGCAAATCAGGCGTCCATTCTGCCATCTCCAACAAAGCGGCAGCTAGGGTTTCTTTGAGGGGAGCAAGCCCCATCGCCGGTCGATATCCCCGACGGTGCAAACTGCCTCCAGAACTGTCTAAACTTAAAATAGCTCTATCTTGATGAATGTGAATGTTAATTAGCAAATCGGGATGCTCTACATCAACATTAGAACGCTTGTTAAATTGAAGGCGCTGTTGGTCGGCGATCGCATTTTTGACCTGCAAAGCTGTAAAGTGAGTGTGGTTCAACTTTTCGTTGCCGCCGGTGCAGTTTACTGCTAAAGTATTTTCTGGATATAAGTATTCGTCCCAAGGGATTTTTTGCACTTCGCGGTAGAGCATATCCGAGTTGTAACACCGGAATTCGGCGATCGGCATTAGCACTCGAAAAATCGTTCTCGACCAAAGATTGACGCGGTACAATAAAGCGCGATCGCCCGCAAAATAAACCCCTGTAAAATCTGGCTTGACATCCTCGGCCCCTAAACGTTCTAATTCTTGGGCGGCAATAGTTTCTAAACCGCGCGCAACTGTAGCAAAATATTGATTCATTGATAATTGATAATTGGTAATTGCTTTTTTTCGATCGCTCTAAATTAGATAGTAGCTGGTTTAAATCCTAACTCTCACAAACAATACTCTACCTTAAGCTAGATGCCTCGGTAAAAAAAATACTAATTTTCCGAACAGCTTTGTTAACAGGCGATCGCCCGAACCCGCACCCAATCTACCTTACCGACACAAAAACCCACCTCCTCCGGGTGGGTTTCCGGGCACCTCACCTTTGCAAGTCACAAACTGTCAGTAATACTCGTGAAATTAAAAGCTTTCACGCGCACTCCGGGTACGACACTACCGCCGTAACGCTTCACCGCACTAACGGCATCCACATCGCGCAACATATCAGGTAAAACTTGATTGAAACGCAAGTTTTTAATCGGGTAAGCAATTTTGCCATCCTCAATCCAAAAAGTACCATCGCGAGTCATCCCCGTTACTTCCAATGTTTTCGGATTAACGTAGCGCACGTACCAAGCTCGACTAACAAAAATTCCTTGCTCGGTTTGAGCAATTAAATCTGCTAAACTTTGGTCGGAACCTGTCATTACGATCGGGTAATAAGCACCTTTTGCCTCTTTGCCTTTTTGTGCCGCCCAGTAGCGGGAATAAGACAAACTTTGAGGCACGCCATCTTTGACGATTTCCAAATAGTTATTGCTCAATCCGTCGCCAAAAAAAGTATTCGATCGCAACAAAGGATGAGCCGGATCGCGCTGCACTTGCACTAACGGGCTGAAAAGTTGTTCCCCCGCGCGGTTTCCCGCTGGTTTTCCCTCTGCATCGGCGATCGACATAAACGATCGCCCCTCATCCGCCGCCCTCGCATCCAGCCCCCAAATCACCCACGGTAGCAAGCCCGCAAAAGCAGCGCCGTCAAAGATTACAGGATAAACGCCGGGAGTGACTTCGCGGGGGTTGCGGGATGCGATCGCCCGATCGAGCACTTGTTCTGCTAATTCGGCGATCGGCAATTCGTTGATACTCCAAGCAGTGCTCTTCGCCCAACTAGAACCGTCTTCAACGCGAGCAGTAAAGCTGAAATCAGCGTGTGTAGAGTTGTTGCAGGCGCGGAGTCCGGTTGACGAGGCGATCGCGTACAGCGACGCCTCAGTGCTCAAAGTGCCCGAACCGTGAGCCCCCCCCTGGGAGGATCTCGCGCACGCTTGCTGCACCATTTCTGCCCGCGCTAGAGGCGATATAGTTGCGGTTGCTGCGTCGAATGCGGGCGATCGCAAATCGTAGGTTTGAGGCGGCAGCAGCGGCATCCATTCGGGGTCTGCCGGCGCAATTCGGGCCAATTCTTCCGATCGCTTGACTGCAGAGGCGATCGCATCTTGATCAAATTCTGTAACAGCAGCAGAGGCGCTTTTGTTACCGAAATAGCTAGTAATGCTCAGGCTAAATACAGTTTTGCTGATATTTTGGCTGATTTGATTTTCCGAGAAGCGGGAAAGAGATTCCTCGCCAGTAGAGAGACTGACAAATACTTCCTCTGCTTTGGAGAGTTTGACTGCTTTTTCTACTAAAGATAACGCTTGGTCTTCACTTAAAAGTGCGGGCGATGTTGTTACGAGCATAAGCTAAAGTCCCGGAAGATTTGTTGTATTTGAAAATACGTTTAGCCGCAATACTACGGTTAACTCGCCTGTACTAAAGAGCGTACTGCTAACACTTCATCTGCTCGCAGAGGTTCCACATCTGAAGGAGAAACAGCCACAACTAAAATCGATTCTCCTAAAGCATTAAATATTTCTAGAACGCAGCCATCATCTTCGCCTTCCCTTGGATGAGGTACCCGATCCACTAGCATGGCTACATCACCTTTTTTGAGCTGATATAGCGGCATATCCCGACACAATGCTACACGCTGGTAAAGTTCAAGTTTCACGTCGAGACTCCTTTTTGGGTTTGAGAGTAATAAAATGAAAACTTCCGTCAATTTGCCACTGCAACCAAATTGTAACAACTGCTAAATTACGTCCATTAGCCCCTGGCAACTCACCTTCGGCGCGAAAGAACTTTCCGAATTCATTAGCACCATTTTCTACTGCCTCAGCCGACGCTATCAAAAACTGGATGGCTGCTAACAAAGCTTCTGGGTTATCTTGACTAAAACCCCCTTGAGCGAGAAATTTTGACTTGTCATCTTGTGCTTTGGCAACAAGTAAATAGCGCGTCAACTTTGCTTCGGGTATGATAGCATCCGCTGGAATTTTCACATTAAAAACCTACCATCTAATTAAGAATTTCCCCCAATTTGAATATCTCTCACTCGCACCGGCACACAAGCGTGAGTCATCTGAGCAACCTGCATCGGTTCACCTTTGCCGCACATATTCGTGCCGCACTGAACCAGCTCCGACGCCGGCCCGATCGCATCTATTTGATTCCAGAAATCAGTAGTCATTGCTTGATAAGTTACATCCTTCAACATACCGACAATTTTACCTTTTTCCACCTTCCAAAAAGCATCGCCGCCGAATTGAAAATTGCGCCGCTGCTGGTCGATGGAATAACTACCCATACCGTCGATTAAAATCCCGTCTTCGGTATCAGCAATCATCTCTGCCAAAGTAGCAGTATGGCTGCCGCCATCCGGGCCCGGCTCCAATCCCAAATTGGGAATTCTCACCATCGGCACGCTCGACCAACTGTCAGCGTAAGCAGAACCGTTGCTGCTACCGCGTCCGAGGCGATAAGCCGTCTCTCTGTCAGTGAGATAATCAACTAAAATTCCATCCTTGACAACGTACCACTCTTGTGATTTTACGCCCTCATCATCGTAACCCATTGTACCGCGGCCACCTGGTTGAGTGCGATCGCACTTAAAATTCACCCAAGGTGCAGCGTATTGCAGTTTATTTAACTTATCAGTAGTAGCAAAGCTAGTGCCAGCAAAATTAGATTCGTAACCGTAAACCCGGTCTAATTCAGTTGGATGACCGACAGATTCGTGGATTGTCAAAAACAAATTTGTCGGCTTAAGAATCAGGGATTTGCAAATACCAGCCGGGACTGTGGGAGCGCTGACTTTCTCAATAGCTTCGGCGGCAACTCTTTCGACTTGACTCAACAAATCATCTGGATTAATATGTTCGTAACCGATATTCAGCGGCGGGCGTTCGTAACTGCGACTTTGGGCATCGCCGCCCGCAATTGCCGTACAGTCAAAACCCGGATAGCTGCGGTAGATTGTTTGTTCGATTAGCGAGCCTTCTGTGGAAGCAAAAACCTTGTCCTCGCGGCTTGACTGCAAAAAAGAAGAAGCTTTTTTGATGCCTTGTGCGCCGTGTGCTAGCAGCCGCTCGTTGATAGTTAGCAGCAGTTCAGCTTTCTCAGCAACGGGTACAGAAAAAGGGTCAATGGCGATCGGAGTAATGTAGGTATCGACATATTTTTCGACAGGCACTAACCGCACCGGTTCCTTCTGAGTTAAGCGGCTGCCTTTAGCGATTTCTACAGCCAAAGCGACTATTCTTGCAACCTCTGCGGGTGTTTTGCTGTGACTGGCGGCAAACCCCCAAGCGCCGTCTAGAAGCACTCGCACGCCAAAACCGGAACTTACGTTATCGGACAGTTGACTTAAAGATCGATCGCGCGCGTAAAGATTCTGCTTTCGGTAAGTGCAAAAACGCACATCACCGTACTCGCAACCTGTTTTCCGAATCAAATCTACAGCTAAATTTGCTAACTCGTTAGCAGAGATTTTTGCAGTTAATTGCACCATAGTTATTCGTCATTCGTCGTTAGTTGTTAATTATTATAGCGCTTTTCAATTTTTTGAACCATTTTCAACAAGCCTGCTATGGGCGGGCAGGATGCCCACCAAACAATAAATTCACTCTTTGTGGAACAGGCATCTTGCCTGTTCTTAAAAATAGTACAAAGAGTGAGTTTATTGGCGGGCAGGATACCCACCCCACAATAAATTCACTCTTTGTGGAACAGGCATCTTGCCTGTTGTTTATCATTGGGCAATATCTCAGTTTAATCTCACTCCATCTCCTGCAAAACCCCGGTTAAAATTTCCACAAGGCGATCGATATGTTCTTTCTCAATAATCAGCGGTGGCGACAAAGCAATAATATCACCAGTCGTGCGAATCAGCAAGCCTTTTTCATAGCACTGAATAAAACAATCAAAAGCCCGTTTCCCCGGCTTCCCAGCAATAGATTCCAACTCAATACCCGCCACCAGTCCCAGATTCCGAACATCAATTACGTGCCGCACCCCCTTCAAAGAATGCACCGCATTTTCCCAATAACCAGCCATCTTATCAGCTCGTTCAAACAGCCTTTCTTCCTCATAAATATCCAGCGTCGCCAGAGCAGCGGCACAAGCCAGAGGATGACCAGAATAAGTATAACCGTGAAAAAGCTCGATCGCATTTTCAGGAGCATTCATAAAAGCATCATAAATGCCTTCTTTCACAAACACCGCCCCCATCGGCACCGTACCGTTAGTTATACCTTTCGCCGCCGTCACAATATCGGGAACAACCCCAAAATATTCCGTAGCAAAACTAGATCCTAGTCGCCCGAATCCGGTAATTACCTCATCAAAAATCAGCAGAATTCCGTATTTGTCGCAAATCGCCCGCAGTCGCTCCAAATAACCTTTCGGGGGAATCAAAACCCCTGTAGAACCAGCCACTGGTTCCACAATTACCGCTGCAATATTCGACGCATCGTGCAAAGCGACAATCCGCTCCAATTCATCCGCCAAATGCGCTCCCCATTCCGGTTGTTTGCGGCTGAAAGCATTGTGTTCGAGATTGTGAGTGTGAGGCAAATGATCGACTCCCGTGAGCAAACTGCCAAAAAACTTGCGGTTTGTACCGATACCGCCGACAGAAATCCCCCCAAAACCAACGCCGTGATAGCCGCGTTCCCTACCGATCAATCTTTGGCGAGTTCCTTCACCTTTCACCCGGTGATAAGCAATCGCAATTTTTAACGCTGTTTCCACCGATTCCGAGCCAGAATTAGTAAAGAAAACGCGATCGAAATTGCCCGGAATCATCTTCACCAAACGTTCCGCTAATTCAAAAGCACCCGGATGTCCCATCTGAAAAGCCGGAGAGTAATCCAAACGCAAAACCTGCTGTTTAACTGCTTCGGCAATTGTCTCGCGGGCGTGTCCTGCATTCACGCACCACAGCCCCGCAGTACCATCTAAAATTGAGCGGTTATCATCGCTTGTAAAGTGCATATCTTTTGCCGAAACCAATATTCGCGGATTCGCTTTAAACTGTCGGTTGGCAGTGAAGGGCATCCAGTAAGCGTCCATATTTGTCATCGTTTTTTTATTTTTTTATATTGATGATTCTGCCTCCAAACTATAACTTGCTACCGATTGCCGATCGCCAGACGCTTATTATAATTTTACAAATATCTCTTTGCTGTTTTAATTAAAGCTTAGTTTATGATAGACTTAGGTATTAGACGGAGACTCGATCATGTCACTAACTGTCAAAGACTTAGAAAAAGTACAAGCCGAACATCCTGAATGGCGACTAGAGTTAATACAGGGGAATATCATTGCAATGGGCCCATGCGATTACACCTCAGATGAAATTGGTTCTCGGTTAATTATTCTTTTGGGAATCTGGGTACTGCCACGCAAGCTGGGTCGATTAACGGGTTCCAGCGCTGGCTTTATTTTACCAAATAGTGACTTGCGCGCACCAGATGTATCTTTTGTCAAAGCAGAAAAGCTGAAGCGGAGTCGGCGGGATTTTGTAGAATTGGTTCCTGACTTGATGGTGGAAATTAAATCTAAAACCGCTCGCATCAAACCTATCAAAGAAAAAATACAATCATTTTTGAGTCTTGGAACGGAAGTGGGAATATTGATTGACCCGGACAGATTAACTCTCACAGTATATCGTACAGCAGCCGAGCCGGAAGTGCTCAGAGATGGAGACATATTGACAATTCGAGAGTTTTTCCCTGGCTGGGAATTGCCAATTTCTGACTTGTGGCCACCCGTTTTTGATTGAAAAATTAGTCGGTTCGTAGTAAGGAATGCAAGTCCTCTCTATGAAGAAGGACTTGCATTCCTCACTACGAACCATTGAGAGAAGCTTACACAGTTAATTCACGATCGCCTCCACAGACTCATGCTGCAACAAACCAGTTAGCATTTTCACAGGCCTCTCCCCGTAGGGCCACGCGAAAGCATGGCGGAAAGCAGCTTCTTGACACGCTTGCAACTGCCGAAAATCAATGATATCCAAAGTTAACAAATTCTCGTACTCGAAAGGCAATCGCACGTTGTGCAATCCCGCGTTGTCAGTGCAAATGGCAATATCCACGCCAGCTTCAAAACATCGATCGAACACAACCTTCAATTCCCGCATATCCTGCAACGTCCCCGTTTTGAGATAGGTAGTCGGGCAAACTTCCAAGCATTGACCCCTGCGCGCGACTTCTGGCAGCAGTTCGGGATATTTTAACGGAATTTGAATCCCGTGGCCGATCCGCATCAGATAGGGCAAAAGTTCGGGATAACAGCCAGAGGTAGTTTCGTAGAGGTGGCCGGTAGTTTTGATGCCGATCGACCTCGCGTACTGATACAATCCGACAAACTCCTCCAAACGCTCGCCAATAGCCGCATCGCCGCCAGCTAGATCGATCGCGCAAACGTATTCTCCCATTTGTGCGGCCAAGTCTACGATCGCCCGATTCACTTCATAAGGCAAACGCGAGTGCATACACAAAATTTGGCTAGTAACAATCGGACAATCGCTAATTTGACTGGCCTTGCCCACAACTTGTACAATTTCTGCCATCAAATCAATGCGTTCTGATTGATCCAAATGTTCTGGAGTCCGCAAATAAGGCGTATAGCGCAACTCCAAATAAGCCATATTTTCAAACACGTAAGCGCCCCGCATCAACCGATAGATAAAATAAGGCAACGTCTCAACAGTTTGAACGCTTTCTACCAGCGTGTGCAGTTCCAAATACTCATTGAGAGTATTGCGTGGACGAGTGTAAAAATCCTCAAACTCCGAGTATTGTTGAAATCGATTAACCATCTCAGCATTGTGGCGATCGAAATACCGCCACAGCACCCTAGGAACGACAGAACCACCCAGATGGCGGTGCAACTCAGCGTGTAAAGTCATGCGATTTTAGATTTTAGATTTTAGATTGAAAGAATTGAAGGATTGAAGAATTGAAGGATTGAAGAATTTGTAATTTAGTCCTATACGCATCAGTGGCCAGAAACCGGGTTTTCCGCCATACCAGCCAACAACCTCCAGCAGGTAAACTGTTCCACATTTAAGCTGCACATTGGATTCCCATAAAAACTCATCAAATCCTCTCTCATTCTCCCCTCTCCCATTCTCCCCCTCTCGGGATCTCCCTTCCCAAGTCCCCCGATAGTGCTGGAAGTGGGTTGATCAGAGCAATACAGCCTCAAGTCTTTCAATTGTAACAAAAATTTATTTGACATCCGGGACACGTTCGTACATAATCGGAGATTGTGTCAACCTGAACTGAACGCGAGAAACCCTTGGCTAACGTAGTTGTGATCGGCGCCCAGTGGGGCGATGAAGGAAAAGGCAAAATTACCGATTTGCTCAGCAAATCCGCAGATATCGTTGTCCGCTACCAAGGGGGCGTCAACGCGGGTCACACCGTGGTAGTAAACGGTCAGACTTTCAAGCTGCACTTAATTCCGTCCGGGATTCTCTACCCTGATAAAGAGTGTATCATCGGCTGCGGCACGGTGATCGACCCTAAAGTTTTAATTGCAGAGTTAGACCAGTTAGAGGCACTGAATATTTCAACAACCTCGCTGATGATTTCGGAGACGGCTCACGTAACGATGCCCTATCATCGATTAATTGATGTAGCATCGGAAACCCAGCGGGGAAATTATAAAATCGGGACGACGGGACGCGGCATTGGCCCTACTTACGCCGACAAGTCGGAACGCACTGGCATTCGGATGCTAGATTTAATGGACTTGGATGGGTTGCAAGAACAATTGGAATGGACGATTAATTGTAAAAATGTCCTTCTCGAAAAACTCTACAATTTGCCGCCTTTAAATCCGCAAGAGGTAATTGATGAATATCGAGTTTATGCGGAACGTTTGCGGCCGCACGTAGTTGATAGTTCCCTGAAGATTTATGAGGGACTTCAAAAGCGGAAAAATATTCTGTTTGAAGGCGCGCAAGGCACTTTATTAGACTTAGATCACGGTACTTATCCTTACGTTACTTCCAGCAATCCCATCGCTGGTGGGGCTTGTGTGGGAACCGGAGTCGGCCCAACAGCGATCGATCGCGTAATTGGCGTAGCAAAAGCTTATACAACCCGCGTCGGAGAAGGCCCCTTCCCTACCGAAATGGTAGATGGAATTGGCGCAATTTTGGGCGAGAGAGGTGCAGAATTCGGCACGACAACCGGTAGGAAACGCCGCTGCGGTTGGTTCGACGCAGTAATCGGCCGCTACGCAGTCCGCATCAACGGCCTTGACTGTCTGGCAATTACCAAACTAGATGTGTTGGATGAATTAGAAGAAATAAAAGTTTGCGTTGCTTACGAAATTGACGGCGAGAAATGTGTTGATTTCCCGAAAAGTTCCCGGATATTTGCTCGCTGCAAACCTATTTACGAAACCCTTCCCGGTTGGAAACAGTCTACGGAAGAGTGCCGGAATTTGGAAGATTTGCCGCAGCAAGCATTGGATTATCTGAAGTTTTTGGCAGATTTGATGGAAGTGCCGATCGCGATCGTTTCTCTCGGTGCGAGCCGCGACCAAACTATTATTGTAGAAGACCCGATTCACGGCCCGAAACGCGCTTTGCTCTCTGCTGACGGTACGCCTGTAGCAGCACACTCGTAATCATTGGTCGAAACTTAACGTCAAACCCAGTCAGAGACTGCTGTTTGACTATTAAATCTAGATCCCCCCTTAGCTTGCCCCCTACTCAACCCCTACTCCCCTTAAGAAGGGGGGGACAAGACTCTTCTCAAAGTCAACCCCTACTCCCCTTATTAATGGGGAGTAGGGGGTATGCGAGGGGGATCTAGACTACAATAAAAGTGAGATTTATCAAAGATTTTAGCCTTAAGTTGACACTAATGACTTGTAATATTTTCCCGAAAGTAAGTTGTTAAATCAGGAAGGTCAAGAGGAAAGCTAATGTTAGATTTTATTTTTTATGCATTCAAAACCGAACTGTCACCACACTATGTCGAAATGTCGGAAGAGGTTTACGAGTGGTTGGCAAAATCAGAATTTTCCCAAATTGGCAAATCAGTTCCCAGAAATATTTTGATAGATGAAGAAGAGGAGAAGCTACCTGTAGTTGAGTTAGATCGAGATATTCGCCAGAAGCTCAGAAAATTTTTCCGAGATGCAATTATCTGCGAAAGCGATACCGTCCTCACCAAGCTGGGAGATTCCCGTCTCAAAGAAGAATATCAAGCAGCAACCTACCGTTTGAGGAAATTGCTGGACTTGCTAAAATGTGTTGAAAACGAAGATTATCAGTATCTTCAGCGAGTCCTTTGAATGAGTTTCTGGATGTTTACTAGAAGGAGTAATCCCAATGTTTGACATCAGTTTTTATTCAGCCAATGGTGAACCGTCCGATAGTGTAAGAATAACAGCAGCTACTTACGAGTGGTTAGCAAAATCAGCATTTTCAAAAATAGGCGGGGCATCAGTCGAAACCGAAATTTACCTAGATGAAGAAAATGTAATTCTGCCTCTAGTTGAATTAAATCAAGATATTCGCCAGCAGTTTAAGAAAATTTTCAGTGAAGCAATCATCAGTGAAAGCGATGCAGTTCTTACTAAGCTTGGTGATTACCCTTCAAAAGAAGAGTATCAATCAGGAACGTACCGTCTGAGAAAAATGCTGGAATTGCTGAAGTGTGTGGAAAACGAAACTTATCAATACCTTCAGCGAATTTAATTGAGCGCGATCGCAATATCACAATTCTGGTAAAATGTGAAAACAATCAGCAGAAAGTCAGAAAATGGAACTCGCAGTAGAATGTCAAAAGCGGGCAGAAGGCAGCAAACCTAACGCCCTCCGCCGCTCTGGATTGATTCCCGCCGTCCTCTACGGTCACAAAGGATCTGAATCCATTTCCCTTACCATCAAAGCCAAAACAGTTGAACACCTGCTCAAAAAGCACGTAGTCAACAATACCCTAATTGACCTCAGCATTCCCGACCTCTCTTGGAGCGGAAAAACCTTGCTCCGGGAAGTTCAAGTTCATCCTTGGAAGGGCTATCCTTACCACCTGAGCTTTTTCTCCGTGGCAACTCAAGACAGCCTGGAAGTTGAATTGCCACTACGTTTTGTCGGCGAACCTGTCGGCGTCAAGCTAGAAGGCGGCATTTTGGATACCGTGCTGACGCAACTCCCAGCTAAGTGCAAACCTGACAGCATTCCTGAAGCAATTGAAGTAGATATTTCTCATTTAAAGGTTGGGGATGCGCTGCATATTCACGAATTAGTTTTGCCTGCAGGAGTGGTAGCTCTCGGCGAACCAGATCAGGTGGTTGTTAGCGTGCTGGGAATTCAAGCAGGTTCTGAAGCCGAAGACGCAGAAGAAGACGCAGCCGCAGCAGCTTAATTAGTAATTGCTAATAGTTGTTAACTAATGGTTGCAAAAAAAGGGCGATCGCTTTCTCCCAAAAGGGCGATCGTTTTTTGCTAAAAAGGCTATTCTAATTTGGGTGCGATCGCACATCTTGCACCATTGTCAATTAGCCTTTTATGAACAGGCAAGATGCCTGTTCCACAAATAGTGAATGACTTTCTTGTGGGCCGTTGCTCCTAGCCCGCCGCTAAAAAGCCTATAGAAAAGGGTGCAATCTCCCTTGCCCAGTCCACAAGAAAGCATCCCACCAGGAAGAACCAGCCGTGTTTACTTTCCTTTACAACACGGGCGCTCGACTCTTTAGCTACAAAAGTCGGGACTGGCGCGCAAATCCGCCAGAAACCGTACTGATTCTTACATATTTAGCCGTAAAATCAAAAAATCAGCCGAGAATCCCGGTTCCTCGCCAGCACCGAGAGTCAAAAAAATTAAGAATTAGGGGAACAAGCCCGCTACTCTTAGTGTCAAACGCGAGTATAATTGTGAAACGTTTTGACTACCCTATTTAATTCCTGCCTCTGGAGCCGCCGCCCATATGCCATCAACAGTGAATACAGAATCAACAGCGGTTCAATTTAACCAACAGGGAGAAACATACTTATCCCAAGGAAAAATAGAAGAAGCGATCGCCTCCTGCGAGCAAGCTTTGAAGATTCACCCAAATTTTGCACCGGCTTACAAGACTTTGGGCAACGCGCTGCAAGCTCAAGGCAGGATGGAAGAAGCGCGGCACTGGTACGCTAAAGCGATTGAAATAGAACCGAATTTTGCGGAAGTATACGCGAATTTGGGTAGCCTGGGCGCGCAGCAGCAAAAATGGCAGGAGGCGATCGAGTTTTACAAAAAGGCGATCGCGATTAAGCCGAATTTCGCGGGAGTGTACCGGAATTTAGCAAAAGTATTTGGACAAATTAACAAACCGGAAGAAGCCCAGCAGTGCTGGTATCAAGCATTTAGTTTAGAACCGGAAAAAGTAGCGCCTGGGGAACACTTGAATATGGGCGACGCTTTTTTTCGGCAGGAAAAATTTACCGAAGCGATCGCCTGTTACGATCGCGCCATAAAATTAAATCCTAATGTGGCGACTGCTTACCAAAATTTGGGCGAAGCGCTAAAAAAACAAGGCAAGTTAGAGGAAGCGACAGCATATTATCGCAAAGCTATTGAACTCAACGCAGCTAATGCGAGAAACGGCAGCGAAGGACAGCAAACTTTGGCGGGTGCAACTGCGAAAAACGGTGCAGTTAAGCAGCAGCCCGCAGCAACCGCAGTTAAGCCACCAGTGCAGCAGGCAGTGCAGCCGCCAGTTAATCCGCCAGTTCAGCAGGCAGTTAATTCTACAATTAATATAGAAGATCCAGAAGCATACAAAATACTAGCAGAAGGCTATTTTGCTCAGGGCAAATTGGAACAGGCGATCGCAGCTTGTAAGAAGGCACTGCAAATTAAGCCGGAAGCGCCACTTTACAAAATGCTGGGCAACGCGCTGCAAGCGGGCGGCAAAATTGATGAAGCTAAAAGTTGCTATGTCAAAGCAATAGAAATTAACCCAAATTTTGCCGAAGCTTATGCTAATTACGGCAGCATTTGCGCGCAGCAAGAACAGTGGCAGCAAGCGGTTTCTGCTTACGAAAAGGCGATCGCCCTGAAACCGGATTTTGCAGGTGCTTTCCGCAATTTTGCCAAACTGTTAACTCAGTTAGGGAAGTCTGAACCGGCGGCTGAGGCTTGGTATCGAGCATTTGCGATCGACCCGAAATCCGGCACCGCTGAGGAACACGAGAATTTAGCCAAAACTTTGATCGAGCAAGGTAAGGTAGAGAAGGGAATTGAGTGTTACCGGCGCGCGGTTGAGTTGAATCCAAATGCGGGCGCAGCTTATCACGAATTGGGCGAAATTCTTAAGGGTCAAGAACAGTGGGAAGCGGCGGTAGAAGCTTACACTAATGCCATTAGAAACAATCCCGATCTTTCTTGGTCGCACAACAATTTAGCTGAGTCGCTGGTTAAGTTGGAACGGTGGGAGGAATCTGTAAATGCTTACCGCAAGGCGATCGAATTAAATCCAGATTTTAGCTGGTCTCACAACAATTTAGCCGATGTGTTGCTGAAGTTGGAACGGTGGGAAGAAGCTGTAAATGCTTACCGCAAAGCAACAGAATTAAATCCAGATTTCAGTTGGTCGCACAACTATTTAGCAGACGCACTGATTAAACTAGGTAGGTGGGATGAGGCAATTTCGGCTTACCAAAGGTCGATCGAACTCAATCCCGACCATTTTTGGGCGCACAACAATTTAGCAGAAGCGCTGGTGAATTTGGAACGTTGGGATGAGGCAGTTGTTGCCTACCGGCGTGCTAACGAAGTTAATCCGAATTTCTTCTGGTCGCAGAGCAAATTAGGCGACGTGCTGCTAGAAATGGAAAGGTGGGAGGAAGCGATCGATGTTTACCGACGCGCAGCCGAGTTAAATCCTGATTTTCCGTGGACTTATTACAACATGGCAACGGCTTTTGAGAAGCTGGAACGGTGGGATGAGTCGATCGCCGCTTACCGTCGCGCTGCGGAAATTCAGGCTGATTTGCCCTGGCTTTCGCAAAAGTTGGCTGATGCTTTGAGGATGCGATCGCAGTGGGATTTGAAGGAAGCGATGCGTTTGTACCGGCGGGCGATTCAGGGGAATCCTGATGACGTGCAGTTGTATCACAAGGCGCTCGAGATTGCGCCGAATGATGCTGACCTTTATGTTGAGTTGGCTAATGCTTTGGTGCGGCACAGTTGGCCGGATGGGGCGATCGTCTTTTATCAGATGGCGTTGCAGATTCGGCCTGATGACAAGGCTATTTCTGAGCGGTTAGAAGAGGTGTTAAAAAAAAAGGGTGTAAGTAGGGCGGCGAAAAAGAGCGATCGCGCTGTTCACGGAAATTCTGGAAGTGCGATCGAACACACCCCTGGGATAGCTGCGGAGTACCACGAATTAGGGACTTCTCTACAAGAAGAAGGTAAATTTGCCGAGGCTGTGGCCGCCTACCGCAAAGCAATTTCAATTAATCCCAATTACTTTGGAACTCACCACAATTTAGGCGATGTCCTCAAATGGATCGGTAAAGTTGATGAGTCTATTAAAAGCTATCAGAAAGCGGCAGAACTCAATCCAAATTTTGTTTGGTCGCACCACAACTTAGCTGATGTATTTCAAGAAGAAGGTCGGCTTGATGAAGCTGTTGCTGCTTATCGGAAAGCGATCGAAGTCGATCCTAACTTTGGCTGGTCTCACTACAATCTAGCGAAAACTCTAGCTAAACAAGATAAGTTTTCCCAAGCTTTGGAAGAGTATCAGACGGCGAGTAAACTAGATCCGAAACTTTTTGGTTTGGATTATCAAAACTTACGAGATTCGCTCTTCCTCGGTCAAGACCCAGCTTACACGAAGTGGCGCGCTAAGCACAGCCCAAGAGAAGCTGACTTGCGAAAAATGGCGGAAACATTAGAAATCTTTAACTACAAGCCGCTGATTAGCATTGTCATGCCGGCTTACAATACGCCAGAAAATTATTTGCAGGAGGCAATAGAATCAGTTCTCCATCAGATATATCCTTATTGGGAATTGTGCATTGCGGATGACGCATCAACCGCGTCTCATGTCAAGCAGATTTTACAAGAATATGCAGCTAAAGATAGCAGAATTAAAGTAGTTTATAGAACCAAAAACGGTCACATTTCTCACTGTTCCAATTCAGCTTTGGAGTTGGCGACGGGTGAATTTGTGTCATTGCTAGACCACGACGATACGCTGACACCAGAGGCTTTGTATGAAGTGGTGCTGCTGCTGAACCGCCACCCGGAAGCGGACATGATTTATTCAGATGAAGACAAGATTTATCAGGATAAAGAACTGATAAATCCTTTCTTCAAGCCAGAATGGAGTCCGGATTCATTTTTATCTCGGATGTACACTTGCCATTTGGGAACTTACAGGCGATCGCTAATCAATGAAATCGGCGGTTTTAGACCGGGTTTTGAAGGAGCTCAGGATTATGATTTGGTTTTGAGGTTTACAGAAAAAACTGACAAAATCTTTCACATCCCTAAAATTCTTTACCACTGGAGAATGCACGCGGGTTCGGCTGCAGGCGGTGTAGATGCTAAACCCTATGCCTATGACGCAGGGCAAAAAGCTTTGCAAGAGGCGATCGAACGCCGGGGCGAACCGGGGAAAATTGAAGGCGTTCCCTACTTTTTGGGACACTTTATTGCACGCTACAAAATTGCGGATTACAAGCGGGTCAGCATCATTATTCCGACGCGGGATTTAGGCGATGTTTTGGACAATTGCTTGGAGTCTATTTTTACTAAGAGCGTCTACCCCAACTACGAAGTTATCGTCATCGATAACGGCAGTCAAGAGAAACACACGGCGGAAATTCTGGCTAAATGGACGGCTAAGGAATCAGCGAGGTTTAAAAGTTATCGCCTAGATATTCCGTTCAATTTCTCTAAGATTAATAACTACGCTGTTAGCAAAGCGGAGGGAGATTACTTGCTGTTTTTGAATAACGATACAGAGGTAATTACTCCCGATTGGATTGACGGGATGGTTGAACAAGCTCAGAGAAGCTCGATCGGGGCTGTGGGCAATTTGTTGATATACTCAGATAACAAAATCCAGCACGCGGGAGTGGTGATGGGGCTAGGCGGCGGAGTTGCCGGTCACAGTTTTTACCATATGCCGCGATCGATTCCTGGCTATTTCGGGAATGTGGTAGGCATGAACAATGTTTCAGCGGTAACTGCTGCGTGTTTAATGTGTCGCCGCGAAGTATTTGAGAGTATTGGGGGGTTTGACGAAGAACTAACAGTGGCGTACAATGATGTGGATTTGTGTTTGAAAATGCTAGAGAAAGGGTACCGAAATATTTACCTGCCTCATGTAGTTCTTTACCACCACGAATCTAAAAGCCGGGGTTATGAAGACTCGCCTGAAAAGAAAGAGCGACTGAGGAAGGAATCGAAGCTGATGGAAAGCAGGTGGCAAAAATATATTGAGAATGACCCTTACTACAGCCCTCATTTAACCAGGGCTTGTCAAGACAGCGGTATTAGATTGGAGGACGAGAATTGGCGGGGGAGTCATTAGGAACATCCCGATGAGTTTAGGGTGTCAACTTAAGTCTAAAGCCCTCTGTCTCTCTGGTTTGTACTAAAGTCTCGCTCCCTCTGGCATCCCCCAGTGGTGTCAACTGAACAGTAAAACCCTCCGTCTCTCTGGAATCATCGGCCCTACGCTTAAGGAAGCAATTAACTCAGGATTCAGCAATCTGAAATGAAAAAAACGATTGACGTTGTAGAAGTGCTTAGTACCCCCGTCGCAGAATCTCAAGGGTTACTAGCGTTTAATCTCGATGCACCAGAAACAGGAACTCAAACTGATGCTGGGGCTGTTGAGTTTCGGGGTTGGGTTCTGGGGAAAATGTCTCCGGCGATCGCGGTTGAAGTGATTCATCAGGGGAGAGTGCTGAAAACTATTGCGGTGAATGTTCCTCGTCCTGATGTGGCCCAAACTTATCCCCAAGCTTCAGAAGCAGGAATTAGTGGGTTTCAGGCAATTTTAGACTTGAGTAGAGTGATTGATCAGCACGACCAGTTAACTGTATATTCGATTTTACGGGATCAAAGTCTTGCTAAGATGGCAGAAGTAACGGTTAAATTAGGATCTGAATCCTCTACTGTGGAGGTTCCCCTGCCTCAACAGGATGCGGAGTCAGGGGTAGATGGCATACAGTTAAAATTACAAAGGATTCAAGCAGATTTGGAGCGCTCTAAAGTGTTTGTGCAGACTGTGAAGACAGATTTGCTGAACCGGGAACAGCTAAATCGGTAGAAACTGGGAACTTTTGAGTGGGTTAATCGTCCTGCTGCTAATCGCCACTGTCGGTTTCAATGTGGAATTTGTGATACGAGGTTTGACGTTTAAAGCCCAGACTAGCAACCCTTATTTTTTTAGAGCCTACCACCCATGACGGTCAAACTTTTTCAGCAAGCGAACCAGTTGTTAAGAGAAGGAAAGTTAGAAGAGGCGATCGTAGCTTACCAAAGTGCCATCAGTCAAAATCCAAATTTTTATCTGGCTTATCATAATTTAGGGGAAACCATGGAGAAGTTGGGGCGTTGGGAAGAAGCCGTTGAAGCCTATAGACGGGCAGTTCAGTTAAAACCGGGTGCAGCTTGGTCACATTGGGGGTTAAGTCAAGCGTTACAACAGGTAGGACGGGTTGAAGAAGCTCAACAGCTTAGAGAAAAAGTAGCCAAGATTGAGCCGAAGTTGGTAGAGGTGCGATCAAGGCTTGAGACATCTTTGAAAGTTCAGACGAATAGAACTGTTGAAACTATTCCATGTTCTTCCGTATCTGTAGATATCAAAAAAGCGATTCAGGATAATGAGTCAGAGAAGAACGAACCTGATACTCAATTTGACCCAGAAGGAACAGAAGCGTATTGTCGGCAAATCACCAAAAAGTTAGATCCGTTACATCAGTATTATCAAAAAATCGATCACAATCCAAACAACTATTTACTTTATTTATATTTGGGTAACAGTTTGGTCAAACAAGGATTGTTAGATAATGCCATAATTTTTTATAAAATTGGGTTAAAAATCAATCCAGATCACCCAGAACTGAATTTGCAACTTGGCAAAGTTTTGATCGAGAAAAAAAAATGGGAAAGAGCATTAAATTATTTGAGTAAGAGTGAACATTTAGAACCTTATAACTTTGAGTGTAATGTCAGTTTGGGAAAAGTTTTTGAGAATCTAGGGCGGTGGGATGAGGCAATTTTAAGTTATAAAAGAGCCTATAAAATTCAACCTGAAAATTATTATGTTATTAAGAAACTAGGAGATGTTTTGGAGGAGCAGGATAAATCTCAAGAAGCAACTGAGCTTTATCGCACGATTTGGGAAATGGACTATGCTGGTAAATCCAATGAGTGCAGTTTGGATAGCAATTATAAAAAAACTGTAACCTTTAATCAAAATGTACTATTTGCCCTCCATATTTCTCCACCTTATGATGGGACAGGCTATACAATTCGTTCCCATGATATTTTAAAATCACTTCGTTTTCATAATCTGAATGTGTTGGCTACAACTCGCTTAGGATATCCCCAAGACTTGCCCGAGTATCAAAACGGCTCGATTCGGGATTGGGATCAAATTGAGGAGATTAAATATTGTCGTCTGAGAGACTCAGATGGTCAGAAGGGGAGATGGGATCTTCGCAGTTACGAGTATATAGAAAAGTATGCAGAAGGGTTAGTGACGTTGGCTCATTCACATCAAGCATCAGTGATTCATGGGGTTTCCAATTTTTTAAATGGAATGGCGTCTGTGTTAGCCGCTCGAAAGTTAGGAATTAAATCCATCTACGAAATTAGAGGTTTGTGGTATCTCTCTAGGGTCGCCAAGGAACCTAATTTTCAGAATTCCTATTGGTATGCTTATCAAAAAATGATGGAAGCTACGGCTGCCAGACAAGCGGATGGTGTGGTTGTAATTTCTCAAGCTTTAAAAGAAGAGGTGATTGACTGGGGGGTAGATTCAGATCGGGTAACTGTGATTCCTAATGCAGTAGATTTAAACCGGTTTAGTCCTCGGAATCCTGCAAAACACTTGATTGAAAAGTTCAACCTTACAGGAAAGTTTGTAATCGGTTTTGTGGGGTCTTTAAATGTATATGAAGGAATTGATATTTTAATTCAAGGAACGCAAGATTTAATTGGACAAGGCTATCAAATTGCTTTGTTGATTGTTGGAGATGGTTTAGCACAGAAAGAATTGCAGGATTTGGCTCAATCCAATTCGGGTAAGGCTCAAATTATTTTTACAGGTCGTCTTCCCTTTTCTGATATCCCTGATTATTACTCGGTCTGTGATCTATGCGTGTTTCCTCGCCGGAATGACCAGGTTTGTAGATATGTGCCACCGATGAAGGTTTTGGAGCCGATGGCAATGGCTAAACCGGTGATTGTTTCTGATTTGTCGCCGTTAGTAGAAATGGTGGAGGATGGAAAGACGGGTTTAGTTTGTAGGTGTGGTAATGTTGAGAGTTTAAAGTCTCAAATTTTGCAGGTTTATCGCGATCGCGAAATGGGGAACCGGCTGGGCAATGCTGCACGAGAGTGGGTAAGATATTACCGGAGTTGGGACAAAGTATCTGAACGATATTTAGACGTTTATAATAGTTTATTCGCTAGAAGTTAAGATTTATTGGAGGATTAAGAAGTGCAGACAGTTTGCGTAATGGGATTAGGTTATGTGGGCTTGCCAACGGCGAGTTTGCTGGCGAATCGGGGATTTAAAGTTCATGGTGTAGATGTCAATCAGAAGATTGTCGATCTGATTAGCCGAGGAGAAGTTCATATTCAAGAGCCGGACTTGGATGTATTGGTGAGGGCTGCGGTTAATAGCGGCAATCTGACTGTTGGTTTGGAGCCTATATCGACAGATGTATTTATTATTGCGGTTCCGACTCCGTTTAAGGATAATCATGTGCCGGATATTTCTTATATTGAGGCTGCTACAAAGGCACTTGCTCCCTATGTGGAACCGGGAAATTTGGTAATTCTGGAGTCTACGAGTCCGGTGGGGACGACAGAAAAGATGTCGGCTTGGTTGCAGGAGTTGCGTCCTGAGTTGGATGTTCAGGGGTCGGTTTATCTGGCCCATTGTCCTGAACGGGTATTACCGGGTCAGACGTTGAAGGAGTTGGTGGTGAATGACCGGGTGATTGGGGGCCTGAATCCTGTCTCGGCTGAAAAGGCTACTCAATTTTATCGCCAGTTTGTGACTGGGGAGATTGTTTGCACCAATGCGCGGACAGCAGAGTTGGCTAAATTAGCGGAAAATTCTTTTCGGGATGTTAATATTGCTTTTGCGAATGAGTTGTCGATGATTTGCGATCGCCTTGATATTAATGTTTGGGAACTGATAGAATTAGCGAATCGTCATCCTCGGGTGAATATTCTGCAACCAGGGCCGGGAGTTGGGGGTCATTGTATTGCAGTTGATCCTTGGTTTATTGTGGATGCTGCACCCCAGGAGGCGCGGTTGATTAGAACGGCACGGGAGGGGAATGATAGTAAAATTGATTTTGTCGTTGCTAAGGTTAAGGAGGCTGCTGCTAAGTTTGAAAATCCCAAGATTGCTTGTTTGGGGTTAAGTTACAAAGCCAATATTGATGATTTACGGGAAAGTCCGGCAGTTTTAGTAATTGAAAAGCTCGCTTCTGAAGGAATAGCAGATATTCTAGTTGTGGAACCTTATATTGAAAAGTTACCTCCACGGCTTCAGGAATTACAGAGGGTTCAATTAGTTTCATTAAAAATGGGAATAAATGATGCTGATATAGTTCTGTTTTTGGTTGGTCATCGAGAGTTTAAAAATATCAATCCTAAGTCTTTAGAATATAAAGTTTTAGTTGATACAGTAGGAATTCTAAGATAGAATAATAAGTCTGACTTTCAAGCTTTATCAAAAAAACTAGAATTGATGAATTTTTTTTATTCATAATCATCAAAAAAAAATATCTTCAATTCCTTCTAATTTATACAGACAATAAAAAAAGGACGACATAGCTGTTTTTAAACTTAATAAGGAGTTCAACATGAATAGAGAAAAAAAGGTGAAGTATAATTTAGATTTGTTTCTTCAACTAAACGAAGAATATAAGGACAAGCCAATAGTTAGAAAACCACGTTCACTTTTAAGTAAGCCAAGACTAGAAGCAGCGAAAGGTCGAGCGAGTCGCCTTAATTCAATGCTGGGTGTTGATAGTAGTCAAAGAGTTCTAGAAATAGGATGTGGACGCGGTGATCTTTGCTACGTGCTTGCCAAAGAATATCAGTGCGAAAGCATCGGTGTTGATGTTAAAAAGTATAAAGAGTGGGAAGAGTACAATGAGGAAAAGCTGAACCTCTTGGCTTTTGATGTTACTGAGCAGGATTATAGTGCTTTAGGAAAGTTTGATAGAATTCACTCATGGGCTGTTTGGGAACATATCAAACACCCATTTTCGGCATTGAAAGCAGTCAAAGATTTGCTGCAAGAAGACGGAAAAGTATATGTGTCTGCTAATCTGTATCGAGGACCAAAAGCATCTCATAGATACAGAGAAGTTTATTTCCCTTGGCCTCATCTACTTTTTACAGATGATATATTTGAGGAGTTCTATCAATATATAGGAAAACCTCCTGCCAAACCTGCTTGGGTTAACAAATTAACCTATGCCCAGTATAAGTTATATTTTGATTTTGTATATCTATCCATAGAACAAGAGTGGTTAACATCTTCAAAATTTGACGAAGATTTTTATAACCGTTTTGAAGATGTTTTGTCTCGATATCCTAAATTTGATCTAACCCATGACTTTATAAATGTTATACTTTCTCATAAGACTCCTAAAAAAGAATAAGTTTAATCTAATCAAGCATTAGAAAGCCACTTTATGGTATATTATTATATATAATGTAGCAAGTTAGGGGAATGAAAATAGATTTATGTCAAACATAATGTGAATAGAGGGAAATTATGATTTATCGACAAATTAACCTATCCGATCTTGAGGGAAACAGAGAATTGAATCAAATCTATGATTTGCTAGAAGAGTGGGTTGAGGAAGATGAGCAACCTGTTAAGTTGTATCAAAGCGACTGTTTGAGATGGAGTTTTATTATGTCTCAACTGAGTTCCTATGAATCATTGCTAGATGTTGGTGTTGGTCAAGGTCAATTTATTCATGCCTTAAACCTGATGAGCAAATTTAAAAAACTTGTAGGTATTGATATTAAGATATATCCGGGAATGAAACGATTGATGAAAGAATATTCAACTTCCAATCTATTTAAAATTATGGACGTTATAAATTTGCAGTTTAGCGATCAAGAATTTGATATTGTTACCTGTATGGAATGTTTAGAGCATCTAGAGATTCCAGCTTTTAATGCAGCTTTAAAAGAGTTACGACGAGTTTGTAGAAAGCAGCTTCTTATAACAGTTCCTTTTCAGGAGAATCCTTTGCCTAAATATCATAAGCAAAGCTTTGATGTGCCTCAGTTAGAACAATATTTTCCTCAAGCCGAAAAGATTATACTTAATTATAAGAATAAAACTAACTGGGTTTTAATAAGAGAAGAAATTTTGGTTAAAAACACTTGAAAAGCCGACCTTAACCTGTGTAGCCATGAGTATTAAATAGATACATACAACTCTAGAGATTACACAACTTTTCTATACACCGAGATTAGCTTCTTTGCTAAAAATTTCCAGTCTCGTTGTTCCTTTACCCAATTTCTAG
The DNA here is from genome assembly GCF_036702455.1 of Microcoleus sp. D2_18a_D3. Classification (NCBI taxonomy): domain Bacteria; kingdom Bacillati; phylum Cyanobacteriota; class Cyanophyceae; order Oscillatoriales; family Microcoleaceae; genus Microcoleus; species Microcoleus sp. D2_18a_D3. The sequence goes on along the minus strand of NZ_JAUBTK010000001.1, from coordinate 278,977 downwards.
CTTCTTCTCCTAATCTTTGTCTCCAAGCCTGATTACAAATCAATTTTTCAAGAATGTTCGCAAGATCCTCACTGTTATCCTTTTGATGTAATAAACCCGTTACACCATCATTAATAATTTCTGTTAAAGCAGCTACATTAGAAGAAACTACACATTTGCTCATACTCATTGCCTCGAAAGGTTTCATCGGTGATACCATTTCGCAAACAGGCTGACCCTTGCGAGGATATGGAGTAATATCAATAAGACTGTAATACTTCTCAACTTCATGATGGGGAACTCGTCCCGTAAACGTTACTATATCCTGTAAACTCAACTGCTCTGATAGCTGTTGAATTTCTTCTAAACAATCGCCATCTCCTACAATTAAGACTGTAAAGTTATCTAATCCCCTCTCTTTTAGAATTGAGGCAGCTTGGAGCAAATAGTCTAGTCCTTCATACTGAACAACTGAACCCACATAACCAATAACAACCTTGCTTTGATATCCAAGACTCTGTTCCAACTCTCGGTCACGTTGGAGGGGCTTAAACCTATCCGAGTCTACTCCATTTGGTATAACAGTAATCTTATCACTGGAGACACCACGCCGAACCATTTCATCACGTAAGGCTTCAGTAATTGTTATTACTGCTGTAGCATTCGCTGCTGCTTCAGTTTCCATACGCTTCATCATGTTAAAAAGATCAGAATCCTCATAGCAAGGCTGCCTGGACATTCGAGTTACTTCCCATAGTCCTCTAACTTCATAAATACTAGGCAATCCCAAAACTCTAGCTGCGTAATTAGCGGCAACTCCATTCATAAAATTTGAGGCCCCGTGAAGAATGTCTGGTTGATGAACCTTGGCAAAATTGATCAGAGCTTGAGAATACTTAGCTAAATATTGATTAAGTGGTAATTGACCAAAGCCATTATCATAGGTCAGCAACCGATAATACATAACATTATCGATAAGGTCTAACTCAGGAGCTTCATTAATCTCCTTATTCTTATCTAGCGGATAGCCAAGACGAGTGACAGGATCTAATTGAATACTCTGCTGGCATAGTTCTACACTTAAACCATGAGCGCGAGTAGCATAGCCTCCTGAATTGTAAGGTAAAGAGTTATGTAGAAGATAATTAACCTTAATACTGTTTCTTGATGAAGAAAAAGACCGATCATTTTTTTCTGGTAAAGGGAATCCTTTCTCCAAAAGATAAATTTGTCCTTTCAAAAATAAATCTTGATCTTCACCTGTTTGACCATTCACATATTCAAGCAGTTCACAAGCGCGATATAAGTCTCCAAGCCGACGATAACGAGCATATAGTACCTTTGCTATTCCCGTATTACCACTCAGTTCAAATGCTTTTTCTCCAAATTCTATTGACTCTTCTGTATGAGAATCTTTAATCTCCGAAAAAATTAGACTATTTAACTTAAATTCATCGACAGTACCTTCGGTCAAGTATTTATGAATTAATTGATAGATTCCCTCAACCTCATAACCTGTTTTAAGAGCCTCCTGTACTTCCTTTCTAAACTTAGTCTCTGAAAAATGATTATTTTTCTTTTTCTCTTGTTCTAATCTCCCTAACTTGTTAGGAATATTAACAGATATTTTTATAGAGTCAACATTTTTTTTACTATTTTTCTGTCTTCCTGGCAGCCTTACCTCCAGCGTATTCGATATAACACTTTCCCATTCATACAAATTACTTAGGGAATCCGAGTCAAACTCTTGTTTTAAATGTGAACACAAATGCCTAAATCTAGAAACCCAGTCTGAAATCGTTTCAGATCTCCAGTAGGGAGAAAAATCCCAAGATTGCTGTAATAAACTCGCCATCTCACCAAAATTTCCTTCTTGGTAAGCCTCCCATGCTTGCTTAACCAAACAACTGTAACGTTCTAAATTCCCAATCGCACTTTTTCCGCTCACATTCATTCTCACATTCATTCAAGATATCGACTTACAATGTCTACAATTCGTTCAGCAGCATGACCATCCCCAAAAGGATTAACCGCATTCGCCATTTCCTGATAGGCAGCAGAATCACTGAGCAAAGGCATGGCAGCAGCAAATACTTGCTCAGGATTGGTTCCCACCAGTTGAGCCGTTCCAGCCTCAACAGCCTCCGGTCTCTCCGTAGTCTCCCGTAATACTAACACAGGCTTACCCAAACTCGGAGCCTCCTCCTGCAATCCTCCAGAATCCGTCATCACTAAGTAACAACCGCCTATAGCCCCGACCAGTTTACCATAATCCAGCGGTTCCACCAAGAATACCCGAGGATGATTTCCCAGTAAAGCCGTCAAAGGCTCCCGAACCGTGGGATTGCGATGCAGGGGTAACAGTAGCGCCACATCCGAAAACCGCTCTAGAATCTGGAGAAATCCCCTAGCAATATCCTCCAGGTTATCCCAGTTTTCCCGGCGGTGGACTGTTGCCAAAATCACCCGATGGGAGTCCCAGTCCAAACCCGGAATCTCACAAACCGGATTTTCCTTAGCCACAGCTAATAACGCATCAATCACCGTATTCCCCGTTTGGTGGACTTCTCCCACCACCCCAGAACCCCGCAAATGTTTAACCGCCTGGTCAGTGGGAGCAAAATGTAGTTGAGCGATTTGGGAAATTAAGCGGCGGTTGGCTTCCTCTGGGTAGGGGTTGAACAGGTCATTGGTTCTGAGTCCCGCCTCCACATGACCCACCGGGACTTTCTGATAGAATGCAGCTAGGGCAGCAGCAAAAGCGGTAGTGGTGTCCCCCTGGACTAAAACCAATTGCGGTTGCAACCTGCCAAAAAGTGCCTCCAACCCCTGCAAACTGCGACAGGTGATATCTGTTAAAGTCTGGCGTGGCTGCATGATATCTAAATCCAAGTCAGCCTTGAGATTGAAAAGTTCCATCACCTGAGCTACCATTTCCTTATGTTGCCCGGTCAGGACTACCTGGGTAGTGAACTGAGGGTTTTTTTGAAACTGTTGGATAACCGGAGCGAGTTTAATGGCTTCTGGTCGTGTCCCCAGGGTAATACAGATGCGGTTGAGGGAGTTTAACATGATGGTCAAGAGATTCTCTAAATGAAGATTATTTTATTTGATGCAATTTTAGAAACCCATGCCTGTGAAAGTTTAGCACAGGCTTTGACAAAAAGAGGCCATTCAGTTCACTGGACAGGCAAAATTTGGAAAGGTCATGAATTTCCTAAACAAGAAAATGATATTAGTTCAATTTGGGAGCAAGTTAATCACTCAATTGACTTAAATCCCGATATTATATTTAATTTTAGGGCTTCTACTTTACTGCCCGAAATGTTAATTAAACTTAAAGAGAAAGGTATTCATACGATAGTTTGGCTGCCTGACGATCCAGTTTTATATCACATTTGTTACCGCCATGTTGTAGATTTTTATGATACTATCCTGCACTGTGGGGACGTTAATATTTTGAATTTTTATGAGCAAAATCATGGACGTTCAGGATTCAATTTTCCTTTCTGGACTGATCAGAGTCATTTCCCCTTTAGTTATAATCCAGAAAATGCTGATTATGATGTGGTATTTTTAGGGAATTGTATAGGAAAGGTTAGACAAGAAAGATATCGATTCATTTCTAATTTACCTTTTAGTACCAAAATATTCGGCAAGGTTAGTGAAGACCCTTTTAATCTCTGTGGTGGTTTTATTGAAGCCACTAAGGAAGTTTCCCGTTGCTTAGGTGGAGGGTTAATTGGCTTAAATATTCCTCAATATTTTAAAGATTATCATAGCACCGATTATGATTTTCCTGAATTGGCTAACTTGGGACATTTTCAGTATCCATCTCGGATTATTCAGTATGCAGCTTGTGGTGTGCCTATTATTTCTCTACAATCAGGCGAGCCTCCTGGTACCTTTCCTGAATTAATAACTGCTTCAAATATAAGTATTTTGACGAAAAAAATCAGGTCATTAATTAATAATATTGAATCATTAAGGCAACTTTCTTGTCAAGTGAATCAAAGGTTTATTCAAAGTTTTTCTGCTGAATCTAGGGCTATTTTTTTAGAAAAAATTATCATCAATAAATATTTAAATTTAGATAACACTGCTAAAGCAGAGTTGTTTAGTTATGTTACAGAACAAAATGCTAAAAAATATCAAGAATCTAATCGTAATAGAAACAGTTTAGAAATATTGAGTAATAAGGAGAAAGATACTCAAATGAATTTACCTACTATTGAAATACAACGAGAAAATTTACAAAAATTAAATTTAGAAAGTCCTAGAAAGTTCAAAATCTTATATTTTGGTCATTTTGCGAATGGAGACACTGATATAGTAGCCTGTCTATTGCGATCATTAAGAAACTTAGGACATACTGTTTTACATATCAATCCGTGGGCACGTCATAGTCATATTCTAAGAAACCGGCCTAAAACAATTTCAGGATATGGCGCTGTTTTTATTGACTTACCATCTATTGAAGTATTTTTAAACAATTTTCAACCCGAAGTAATAATATGTTGTGCTGGAGGTCTTTGTTTTGAAGAAGCTGATAGTCAAGAGTTAAAATCAAGAGGAATTCTGTTGATTGCTTTGACTTTATCAGACCCAGATATACAATCGTCAATGATCAATTATGTTAGTTATTTTGATTATCATACTACTAATTCAGAATTAGCATTAAACCGTTACAACGAAGCAGGTATTAACAATACATTTTTATTTCCTTTTGGTATTGATAGAAGCTATATAAATGCTCAAGTAGAATATTCTCCAGAACATGATGCTGATGTTATTTGTTTAGGTCATGCAACAAATCGACCTGAAAGACAAGAATTAATGGCTTATTTAGCAGATAAATTTAAAGTTAAGGTTTATGGCAATGGCTGGCAGCTACCCAATTCAAAAACTGTTAGGGGTTACGAAATGCTACAAGCTAGTCGTTCAGGTCGTATTCATATTAATTTTGCCCAAACACGAGCAGGATATACAAATATCAAATGTGGGGTTTTTGAGTCGATCGCCAGTGGTGCTGTGTTATGTACAACAGAATTTACAGAAATGAAAAAATATTTTGAATATGGTTCAGAAATTATTGGTTTTAACAGTAAAGAAGATATTACTCAACAGATAGAAAATATTTTACAAAACCCGGCAAAATATGAAGCTATGCGCCGTCGTAGTTTTTATAAACTGGCTAACAAACACCTTTATGAACATCGTTGGTTAGATCTATTTAATCGGATTGAATCAGATATTTTTGAGAAAAGTGAAATTATCAGTGAAGAACGAGCAAAAGTCTTACGCAAATCTTTAGATAAAAATTATAATTTTAGCAAAAAAGTAATTATTTCTGGTTTTTATGGAGCCGGAAATACAGGAGATGAATTAATCCTGCGTTCTATTAGTCAAGGAGTCATAAAATTATATCCACACATTCAGTTTTTTGTGGCAAGTAATAATCCTCAAAAAGTAGAGTCTATGCACGCCTTACAATCTTTTGAAAGAAATAATTTGCCTGTAGTTGACTGCGAAATATCATCAGCATCAGCAACCCTTCTTGGTGGTGGAGGGTTGTGGCACGATTATACTTTCCTTCCTTCTGGAGGAATGCTGTCTCTCTTTAGCAATACTCAAATTTCTTTAGCTGGTTATGGGAAACTTCCCCTTTTAGGGTGTATATACAATCTACCATTTTATGTATTTGGCATGGGAGTTGGCCCTTTGATCAACCCTGATGCTCAAAAGTTTCTGAGTTTTTTAGCTAAACAAGCAGAATATATTTCTGTGAGGGATAAAACTAGTCTCCAACTTTTAGAAAAAATTATAGAATCCCCAAGTAAGATTGAGTATTTTCCAGATCCAGTATTTGCCTTAGACATCAGTAAATATTCAATCCCTGATTCAGTTAATAAAATCAGGGGAAATAATCCAATATTAGGTGTCAATTTGAGACATTGGAAAATCAACATAAATTCTTCATCTTTTCAAGAAAATTTAGCTAACGCACTTCAATCAATAACTCAACAATACAACTGTATCTTACTGGGAATTCCTATGCAAAATAACCAAGATGAAGCTATATTAGATCAAGTATTTGCAATGATTGAGTCTCCTCAACCTAAAATAGTTTTGAAGTGGACAGATGATTTTTCTGAATTGTTTGGTGCATTAAAAGCCTGTGATGGCTTAGTTTCTATGCGTTTACACTCTTGTTTATTAGCACATCGTTTAGGTATTCCAACTTTGGGTTTAGCTTATGATCCCAAAGTTAGTTCTCATTTTGAAGACTTGGGAATAGAAAATTTTTCGGTTTCATTAGATGTTTCAGTCCCACTATTAGTTGATAAAATAAAATCAATTATGGATTTAAAAGGTGATTTACCAGAATCTGTGAAAATTAAGGTGCGAAACCTAGAGTCTCAATCAAGAGAAGGTATTAAAGTTATTGGAAATCGCTTAAATTCTGCGCTCACGGTTAGGAATACAGCCAAAATTATCAATCAAATTGTCCAAGATACTCCAGCAATTCCAAAAGTAATTAAATTAGTTGAGAAAAATTTAAGTTGCTTGTCATTTGCTTCTGAAGATAACTCTCATGTGCTATCTTCAGCTTGGTATGCACCACAAAAAGACCCTAAATTTGAACTAACTGTGTTAAGCAAAGACAAGATTAAAATTGATCTTAAGTTGACCGAACCAGATGATAAGAGATATATCACAACTGCTGATATTGCTTTTAATAAACCTCCTAAACCAACTTATGATTGGGAAATCAAACCCTCTTGGGAGTATTATGTTTATTTAAAAACTGATTCTATTAGTGGTAATGTTAGAGGTATTCTCTGGTTTATACAATATTCAGAAACCGAGCGTTTAAAGCACACTACCACTAATATTAAAAATGGCGAAACACAATTACAAGTATTGACTCATTCAAGTGCCAAATACTTTAGAGTTGCGATTAGATTAACTGGAAATTGTGTGGTGAACGTGGAAAAACCGACAATTTATGAAGTTAAGAGTTAAGTTTATTCAAAAATCATCCTAAAGAGTTACTTAGCTATCCATATTTTATTTAATCACAGCAAAATATTTATCATATCTATAAACTGTTGGAATTTTGCCTAAATGTTTACTCAACGAAATTGCCACATCCATATCATACTTACGATTGACATCATCTAAAATAATCTGCACATTCCAATTAAACAAATCCAGATAACTTAAAACACCCTTGCGGCGATGTTGTGGAGGGCCATCCACCAAAATTAGATGATAATCAATATTCCGCAACTCCCGCCGCACAACGTTTCCATCATACCACAGATCATTAACTAAAGGAGCATATATGTAATGGGAATCATACTTATTGAGCCATTCTTTATCATGTTCAATAGAAACCATGTTGTAATACTTTGATAACTCTAATGTTCCTGTCCCACTCCCCAATTCTAGGATAGTCGAACCAACGGGCAAAGTTTCTAAAATATAAAGAAATAAATTCTCTGAAATCGCCCAACCATTTAAATTATTGACATCATAAGCCTGTCTTAATTTTTCGTAAGGAAAAGAATAGTTGGGATTCATCAAACTACACTTGCCGTAAGCACTGATGGCTTTACCCAACTGCTGTTGTCCCATCCAAATATCTCCTAAAGTATCATAAATACCATAACAATTAGGTAGAATACTGTTAACTCTTGTCAGCAAGTCTACCGCTTCATTAACATTCTTCAAATCATCAGAATGAACCCTAACTTCAGACAAAGGCTTTGCACGATTATGATTCGGAGTGAGTTTTTCTAACAAAGAAACTAGCAAGTCCAACACCAACTTCAACCTTGAACCCAAAATCATTGGCTTTTTGTTGTTCCAAGTTCTAAAACCCAAACGCAAATAGTAAGTTTCAGAACTCGTATTAAATACATTAGTTGTAAACTCAGAAAAATTTTTTCCTGACGTTGAAATGTAGAAATATGGCCCTAGTATTTTGGAGTTGGGAATAGCAGAGTATGGACTTGGTATAAGTTTCTGATTTTTATCCAAAAACTCAACTTGTATTAAAGCTTGATTATGAGTGGGAGGCTGGTCAGAAGAGCTTTGACCGCTTATGGAATAACTCGTTAAAGGTTTGGTAGGTAAAGTTACCCATCGGGGCTGTTCTGTTAATTCAATCAAGTCTTCATGATCTGAAAGACAAAACTCACAATATTCTTCTCTCTCAAGACTATTAAATAATTGCTTATACTTGCCATTCAATTCATATAAAAAAATCGGATTAATCTGAATAATTTTCCTCAAATAATGAATACCTCTCTCCCAATAACCTTGTTGAATCAAAACTCGACCTAAGTTAATATAAAAGAAAGGCGAATTTGGATTAATTTCAATAGCCCGATGATACTCAGTAACAGCCGGTTCTAAATTCCCTTGTTTAACTAAAGCGTCGCCTAAATTAGAATAAGCCCAAGCAAAATGGGGGTTCCTTTCAATGACTTGATGATAAAGTGCGATCGCCTCATCTAACTTCCCCGCCCGCTTCAAATGATTAGCCTGCTTTAGCAACTGACCTGCACTCATCGCTTGATTCTCCATGACAAATCCAACATTAACCTACACTAACATAAAGATATGAGCCGCTCATGAATATATATAAATATTATCAAAAACCGAATGTACTATGCAATCTCCTGATATAAAAATTGCTTCACTAATATTATAAATTAATTTTCTCAGTGACATTTAAAAGTTTTTATTTGTGAACACATCTATAAAACTCATCAATTTGAGACGCAGTATAAAAATGTTTAGTAAATTTTGATTTTAACATTTTCTCCAAATATTCTTCAGAAATTACAAGTTTTTTCTTAAATTGTTTATACAGATTACCGTACCACTTCTGGGAACTAATATTATGGTTTTCTATTTCAAAATCTCTCATCCCAGTAAACCCTCGAAGAATCTCCTGTTTTTGACTATCCATAAGTTCAGCTTGCATAATCAAGATATGATAGGAGTGATGGAAATAGGTTTTCCATCCCAAAGTCGAAAAAGGTTGCGAATAAACATCAAAATTAAAAGATTTATTAAACTCTCGCTCAAACCAACCCAGGGGATAATTGGGGTTTAGTGTCCAAAATTTGTCAATCAGTTCTTCAACAGTTAACTGCTGGATTTGTTCTGGGGTTAAATGGGGATAATAAATCTCGATATTTTGAAAAAATCCCCCAATATTGACATCAATCGGATTTCTGACCAGTGAAATAACTTTCAAGGGTTTTCCCAACCAATTTTTTAACACAAAATAGCCATCAACACAATGACCCTTGTGCATATTATTCTGTAAATAGGTTTCGTCTAAAAAATGAATATCATAGACCTGTATAGCATACTTTTTTAAAGACATTGAAATAGAAGTTGAACCTACTTTTCCCATTGTATAGACTAAAAATCGCGGATGATTGGCTTTTTTTTCAATTTTATGATTGTTTACACTTTGAATCGTCTGTTTATGCTTTCTTATTTTCTGCAAGCATCGGGCTTTTTCCTCGTTGAAATTACTTAAATCGGGTCTAAAATTAATACACTTTTCCCAAATCTCTAACGCCGATTCATACTGTCCTTGATTAAATAAATCAATAGCATTTTGTCGCATTCCCCTGAGATATTTTCGACCCGTAAACCTGACTTTATCAATCGCTGCTTCAGCCTGAATATTAACTGTAACCTTCGTCGGATGGTGTAGAGGAAAATCAATAGATTGGGTGGGTAAATTTGCAATTTCATCTACTTCCCAAGTTGTATGGGCGGCATCTTCCCCAAAACCAACATTAGAAATTAAATTCTGATTAGGGACTGCACATAAACCTTGATTAACAAAACAAGTAAACGTCCAAGCCCATCCCCAAGAATTAAATCCATTATAGGTTAAATCAAAGATTTCCGCCCAATATTGAGCCGATGGGTAATCTCCTAAATAGTCTTGTAACCATTGACTTTCCCGTACCTGTAACCATTGTTTCAAACTTCCATCAAAATATTTCCAAGCTCGTTTCCAAGTAGCCCAACCCCAATAAAAGCTATAGGCTGAAAAGTAATAACTAGAATCTGAACAACGGTATCCATGAGTGTTTTCTCCTGTAATTTGAAAAACACGCTCATTATGGCGATATCGCTCTAATAACTCCTGACAAAATCGAAAAAAACTCAGTTTAGGAATACAATCATCTTCTAAAATAATTGCTTCTTCAACTTGGCTAAAAACCCAATCTAACCCAGTAGAAACCCGTTGTTTACACCCTAAATTAATATCCGAATAATTTTTATAAACTTCACACTTCCAGTCAACTCGATCAATAATTGCCCGTGTAGCTGCACATTTTTCAATTTCTCCAGGGTGTTCAGGGTTAGGGCCATCAGCAATGACGAATAACTGACAGGGTTGTAATGTTTGAATCACCTCAAAAACCTGTTTTGTTGTATGAGGTCTTTTAAAGATAATCAAAACGATAGGTGTTGTGAAAAACGGCTGATTCATGGTATGATTGCGATATCAAAAAATATTCAAGCATTAGTTAATTTAATGATATGGAGCAGTATATCATCCTTAAAGGAATAGCAGGACTAGGAAATAGACTATCGGCTTTAAGCGCAGCTATTAAATATGCTCAAACCACTAACAGAAAACTAATCGTTGAGTGGAATGATCATTGGTACAGTAGCCATTCCTCCAAAAATGTCTTTTTTGAATTTTTTCAGCTTGTCAATATAGATAGTAGTCTTCAGCATACCTATGATATTCCCCATTATAGCCAAAAAACTGTTGCTCCTGCAATGTGGTTCAATCATTTAACTGACTCTAGCGATCAAGTTATGCAATTTCCTCTTGTTTGGAAATTAAACGATCAATATTTAGGTCAAAAATGTGTTGTGGAATTAGATCGTTCTTACACAGAAGATATTGTCATCTTTACTTCCTATGGAGGATTAGATAGAAAAATTCTGCGTCATCATCTAAAACTTAAACCCGCTGTTCAAAAAATCGTGTGTGAATTTGCTGAAAAATATTTTTCTGAAACTGTAATTGGTGTTCATGTACGTTTTACAGACAAACAACCTAAACAACCTTTAAAGACGGTTTTTCAAAAAATTGATGACCTTTTATCTGTAGAACCTACAGCTAAAATTTTTTTAGCTACTGATAATCCTGATATCATTATTGAATTTAAACTCCGATATGTTAATCATATGCTAGTGAGAAATAAATGGTTCCCCTCTGAGCACACACCAATCCATCGCTATCAATCTGGACGAATTCCTGAAGAAATCCTCCTAGATGCTGTTGTTGAAATGTTTTTACTCAGCCACTGCAAATATTTAATTGCACAAGGTAATTCATCGTTTTCTAGGATATCAACTTGTTATTTTAAATCAGATAGCAATAATATCATGCTTTGGTAATTCACGCTAAAGTTGCTTTTCCTCATTCTAATCCCTGATACAATAAATCCCAAACGCATTAAACTTCAAGCCTTCCTCCATGAAACTCGACTTCCTCAACCTCTGTCAACAACATAATATCACCCCACGCGGTATTATCTCCATAGGCGCTTACGACGGCAAAACCCTCAAACGCCTCAACCTCCCCAATACCCTTAAAACCCTACTCATCGATGCCAACCCCAGTGCCGTTGAACGACTGCAACAGAATTTTGCCGAGCGCCCCAATATTCAAGTTGTTCAAGCTGCCATTGCCAACCACAACGACACCGTGACCCTGCATCTGACTTCCCTAGAGTCTAGCAGCTCCATCCTACCCTGGCAACAGTACAGCAAAATTTACCCCAATATTAAAGAAACTCAACAACTCACCCTCCCTTCCCATACCCTCGATACTCTCCTGCAAGAACTGGATCTGTCTCCCACTGACTTTAATATTCTGATTCTCGATATCCAAGGTGCTGAACTCCTCGCATTAGAAGGCGCTACCCAACTCCTCAACACCCTAGATGCCATTTACACCACCGTTCATTATCAAGAACTGTTTAAAGGCGGGGCTTTAGCGGAACAAGTCGATCAGTTCCTCACCGACTACCAATTCCAGCGTGTAGCAGAGGAGACTCCCTACCATCCCGCTTGGGGAGAAGCGTTCTATGTCCGTCAGACTGTTAGAACTGAGGATGGGCTGCTTCCCGTTCAACCCCTATCCCCAACCTCTCAACTGCTTCAGGAAACCCAACAGGAGTTAGAAACTTTACAGTTACAGTACCAAGAAACTTTGGGAACGTTGGAACAAACCCAAGATCAACTGCAACAAAAAGCAGAGAATTTAGCTGAGTTAGAATCTCAACGGGATCAAATATTAGCAGAATTAGAACAATCTCAAACCCAACAGGAACAACTCCAAACCCAACTTCAACAAACCCAAACCGACCTTAAACAATCTCAAATCCAACAGGAACAACTCCAAACCCAACAGGAACAACTCCAAACCCAACAGGAACAACTCCAAACCCAACTTCAACAAACCCAAACCGACCTTAAACAATCTCAAACCCAACAGGAACAACTCCAAACCCAACTTCAACAAACCCAAACCGACCTTAAACAATCTCAAACCCAACAGGA
>NZ_JAUBTK010000001.1:259586-266271 GCF_036702455.1 Microcoleus sp. D2_18a_D3 | reverse complement strand
TCAACAAACCCAAACCGACCTTAAACAATCTCAAACCCAACAGGAACAATTACAAACCCAACTTCAACAAACCCAAACCGACCTTAAACAATCTCAAACCCAACAGGAACAATTACAAACCCAACTTCAACAAACCCAAAAAGAATCTGATCAATCTCGTTCTGAACTCCATGAAGTTCGAGAAGAATTGGAACTAACCCAATTCCAACTGGATGAAGTACAAGTTGAGTTAGAACAATATGTTGCTAAGTTTCATCAACAGAAAGAAGAAATCACCAAACTCCAAACGGAACTGGAACAAACTAAAACCCAATTAACTCAAGTTCAACCCCAACCTGAACTCACCGTTAGCACAAAATCTAAATCAGATAATGCAGCGATAGTCAAACTCTTGGCAAAAGTTCTAGCAGAAACCCTAGAAGATTAGTGAGGATAGATTATGACAGCTAGCCCTTTATCAATTCTTCCTAATCTTCAACCCACCTTAAACCTCACAATTTTTGCAGTTCCTAAACCCTTTATCGGTCAGATTGGTATTATTCAACGCAATGCCATTCAAAGTTGGTTACACTTGCAACCCCAACCGGAAATTATCTTATTGGGAAACGATGAGGGAACAAGAGAAACTGCCAGAGAGTTTGGTTTACGCCACATTCCCAAGATCCAAATCAATACTCAGGGAACTCCCCTGTTAAATGATATTTTTTTCCAAGCTTCCCAACAAGCGAAATACCCGATCTTAACCTATGTTAATTCGGATATTATCTTAACCAGTGACTTCCTGGCAACGGTTCAACAAGTTATCACCCAGTACCAGCAATTTTTAATCATAGGAAGACGTTGGAATCTGGATCTCACTGAACCCTTAAACTTTCATCATTCCCATTGGGAACAAAATTTACGCGATCGCGTTCATCAATCCGGAACCTTCAGTGGCGTTGGAGCCTTAGATTATTTCGTTTTCCCCAAACCTCTATTTTCCCAACTACCAAAATTTGCCGTTGGACGCGCAGGCTGGGATAACTGGATGGTAGGAGAAGCCATCAAACAGAAGATTCCGGTCATCAATGCCAGTCAATTAATTACCGCGATTCATCAAAACCATGATTACAACCATTTGCCAGGACATCGTTTAGAAGCATTTCAAGGAACCGAAGCACAACAGAATCAAACCTTTCTCCAAGGTCATTTTGCGGGCAATAGTGCCGATGCGACTGTTTACTTAACTCCCTTCTCTCCCAACCACACCCCTAGAGCTAGTGTGATTATCCCCACCACCCATGTAAAGAACCACGATTTTGCATCTCTCCCTCTGCGTCAAAGCATTGACAGTGTTTACCAACAAACCCTGACTGACTTTGAAATTATCGTCGTTGATGATAGTTTTACACAGGAAATGCGATCGCGACTCAAAGCAGAATATCCCTCAATCCGCTACATCCATCAACCCTCTCAAGGGATTGTAGCCGCCTTTAATCAAGGTTGGGACATCGCCCAAGGGGAATTTGTGACTTTTTTGAATACCTCAGAGGTATTTTTGCCAGAAAAACTTGCCCAACAAGTCGCTTGCTTTGAACAGAAAGCAGGTTCTTTAGAAATAGTCCTCAGTGCTTGGCAAACCCCTTCCGGTAGTAGGAGTGATGCCATTAATATTGCAGCCTTTAATTCCGTTTTACAAGGACGGGAAGGGTTGCATGGCGTTCATATTTGGATGTTACCAACACTGTGGCAATTCATCCGAACTAACACAATTCTATTTCGGCGCAGTTGGTTACAGCGTTATGGTGGCTTTAACCCCCAATTCTCTCAACAAGCCGCTACCCTTGACCTGCTACTAAATTTATCCTCAAGGGGGGCGGCGGCAGTTTGTTTAGAACAGCCAACAGTTTGCTGTCCTGAACCCCAACCCTATACTGCTGAAACCATCGCTCAAATGGCGCAAGAGTCAGAACAACTTCTGCAAAACTATTTTTCACGCCCCACCGTTAAACCTTGGATGCGTCCCTTGGAGTCCCAGGCCTATACTCAAACATTCCTCTGGCTAGTACGCTTGATGTCAGATATCGGCAATGAACAGCAGAAAGCAAAATTCCTAGACCGTTATCATTCTTATCTGAAAAGGAGTTTATCAATTGACACCAATGATTTAGATTCGATATCAAAGTCTAGGTTGGGTTCTGCTAATCTCAAATAGCTTGCTCAAGTTCTAACAACGCTTCTCCTAAATTGCGATAGAACCATAAATGAATCGGTTCGCCCTGCAATTCCATCCCTTTGCCGTAACAATCAATGGCTTCTTTTAAACAGCCTTGACGATGCAATTGTTGTCCCAGCTCCTGATAAATCTCAGGAGCATTAGGACTGTTTTTCAATATCTCTTGATATCGAGAGAGAGGATCTAAATTAACTCCCTTTTTTTTTTGAAATCACACGACCCATCCCTTCATAAGCCAAATCAAACTCCGGTTTGAGGTTAATTGCTTTTTGGAAATAAGCTATTGCCTCTTGATAATTTCCTTTCTGTTCTAATGCTTCTCCCCAATGTAAATTAATATCTGGAGAATCTGGATAAATCTCACAAGCGCGGCGATAACAACTAATCGCTTCATCCCACTTTTGAAGCATAGCAAAAGTATGACCTAAAACGTGATAAGCAACGGCAGAACCTGGGTTGAGAATACAAGCTCGACGTAAAGCAACAATAGCATTTTCAATTGCACCTTGTTGTCGGAGGGTTTGTCCTAAGTTTTGATAGGACTCAAAGGAATCAGGATTAAAATCTTGACTGCGACGGTAGGAGGCGATAGCCTCTTCAAATTGGCGTTGTTTGCCTAAAATTTGTTCTAAGCGATTTTCAATGGAACGCGGATTGGCGGGATTTAATTCTAAGGCTTGGCGATAGGCAGCGATCGCTTCTTCCCATTGATAAAATTGTGCTAACGTCTGGCCCAATTCATCATATAATTCAGCCGAACTTTGGTTCAAAGCACAGGCTTGATGATATGCACTAATTGCTTCTTCCAAGTTATGAGTTTGCACCAGTGCTTGAGCTAAACCCCATTGATGCTGACTAGAGTTAGGATGCAGTTCAACGGCTCGACGATAAACCCTAACCGCTTCTTCCCATTCATTTTGTGCAGCTAAAGCTTTTCCTAACGGGTCATAAGCCTCTGCTAAATTAGGATTAAGTTCACAAGCTCGACCTAATGCTGTTACAGATTCTTTCCATTCCTGCTGGTGCATTAATGCCGTTCCCAAATTATAGTAAGCAGTTGCAGAGTTAGGATTCACCTGACAACACCGACGCGAGAGACTAATGATTTCCTCCCATTGTTCCTGCTTTTCTAATGATTTTCGTGATTTTTCGTAAGCTTCTATTAAATTAGGATTGAGTTGACAAGCACGACGATAATGTTTGAGTGCTTCATCAGTTTGACCGCACTGTTCTTGAACTTTTGCTAATGATAAATAACATTCTGACCAATAAGGATTAATCTCTAAGGCTTGATGGTAAGTCGCGATCGCCTCTTGCCCTTGGTTCTGTTGCGCGAGAGCCAGTCCTAGATTATAATAGGTTTCGGCATCCTTGGGTTTAAGCTCTAACGCCTTGTGAAACGAAGAAATCGCTTCTACAATATTGCCTTGTTGGGTGAGAGCAATCCCCAAATTAGTGTAAAATTCATAAAAATTCGGCTCTAAGGCAATGGCTTGTTGAAAGCAACGGATCGCTTGGCTCAAATGTCCGGCTTGCAGTTCCACAGTACCTAAGCGGTCATAGAACCAAGGGGAATTAGCGTTGAGTTCAACAGCTTTCTGATAAGCTGATATCGCGTCCTCAAAACTTCCCTGTTGACTGAGAGCTTCCCCCAAGTTATAATAAAGCCAGGGGGATGATGGGTTTTCTTGTATCCCCTGCTCATAGCTGAAAATTGCCTTTTCCAACTGACTTGTCCGTAACTGTTGATTTGCTGTCTCAAAATGGCTAATACTCATATCACAACTCTCGATTATTTCTAGGATTCAATTATATCATGTCTGCTACCATTGAGCGTGTCAACAACTTTTCACAACTTCTTTGAGCAGTTATCTGATTCCATCTGCCTTGAACAGCAGTTAAATCTTACCAGCAAGAAGGATGCCAGCAGACACAATAACATTATATTGGTTATGGACACTTGAGGGAAGTTGCAAACAGTTACTCAACCTTTAGAGATGGATATGCCTGTCACTACCTGATTGTTTTCGTCAAGTTTTTACCCCTCTCTACCCATTTTAAATAACTTTATATATATGCCCTTGCCTTCGGAATTGCCAGAAATTAGAAACAAACTAGAGCGATCGCAGTCGTGGCTACAGCAAATTCAAAGTGAGATGGCATCTTGGGAATCGCTAACAACTCTACCATCCTCATCCCCCTTAGCGGAACCCTCTCGTCAGTCGATGTTATTTTACCGAGATTATGGAGGTTTTACAGGTGGGCACTTAAAGGTTTGGGACTATTTTAATCATGTCAAATTTTCCCGGATTTATGCTCCCTTTATTTATTTCACACCTCAAAGCAGTTGGGAGCAAAACAATCCTTGGTTAAATTCAGATCAAACTTTCCTCTTATCTGAACCCCTAGTAAATCCTGCTCTAATTTTTATGGAGGGATTGGATTGGCATTTCCTTGATGAACACTATAAAAATAATTCACCGGTGCCGATTATTAATTTAATTCAGCACGTCCGACACGCCTATCCTGATAATCCTCGTTATTCCTTTCTCAAATATAGATCTATTCGGATTTGTGTCAGTCCCGAAATCAAAACTTATTTAGAAGAAACTCATCAAGTCAACGGAGAACTATTCGTTATTCCCTGTGGCTTGGATCTTAGCAAACTCCCCCAACCTTTAGATTGGGAACAAAAAGATTGTGATATTTTAATTTGTGCGTTGAAAGAACCTATTTTAGGACAACAGTTAAAAAAAGAATTAGAAAAAACAGGAAAAAAAGTGGAACTTCTCACAGCACAACTTTCCAGAGCAGAATATTTACAAAAGCTAAATTGGGCAAAGATGACGGTATTTCTTCCTCATCAACAAGAAGGCGAGGGGTTTTATCTTCCGGCTTTAGAAGGGATGGCGCTAGGAACACTGGTGATCTGTCCCGACTGTATTGGCAATCGCTCCTTTTGCCTTTCATGGTATAATTGTATCCGTCCAGAGTATCGGGTAGAAAGTTTATTGAATGCAATCCAACAAGCCTTACAATATCCTCGAAGTAAAATTCGGAAAATTTTAACCCAAGCGAAACAAACCGCCAATGACCATAGTCTTCTCAAAGAGCGTCAGGCTTTTTTAGAAATCCTCAAGAATATTCGGCAAATTTGGTAAGATTGTCTTACCTAAATTATTTAGAGTTTTGATTTACAGTCATCTAAAAATAGAACCCCATAAACTTTACCTGAAGAAAAATCTTCTAAAATAATGCAAAAATCCAACACCGAACAAAGCGTTTTCATTATCACCGGAATGCACCGTTCAGGAACCTCCTTAACCGCATCTATTTTGCAGAGTGCCGGTATTCACATTGGTCGAAATTTGTTAGGTGCAGATCAGGCCAATATTAAAGGTCATTGGGAAAATATTGACTTCTATGAATTTCACATGAATATTCTTGACTCACAAGGACTCAGTAGTGCGGGCTGGACATTACAGGACAATTTAGAAATTAAGGAAGAATTTATTGATCGAGCTAAACAAATTATAGAAAATAATGCTTTAAGTTCAGTTTGGGGATGGAAAGAACCTCGAACCACTCTCTTTTTAGACTTTTGGGCAAAACTCTTACCTGAAGCCAGGTTTTTATTAATTTATCGTTCTCCTTGGGAAGTGGCTGACTCTCTCTATCGGCGACAGGACGAACTTTTTCAAAGTCAACCAGAATTAGCCATTAAATATTGGCAGCATTACAACCAAAAAATTCTCAATTTTTATAACCAGGAACAAAATCGTTGTCTGCTTGCGAATGTTAAAACAATTATTCAGTACCAAGCCGCTTATATTGATACGATTAATCACAAGTTCAACGTTAATTTAAGTCATCCTTCTCCTACCGCTTACGATCCCTTGATGTTGAAAACAGAGGTTTCATCTAACAGTCAGCAACCAACAGTAATTGATTATTACTTTCCTGAAGCCATTGAACTTTATCAGGAACTAGAAGGCAGAGCATGGCATCCTGAACAAACGCCGGATTTTTCTTGGCAAGAATTATTAAAACCGTCTCTCTATCGAACTTGGGCTTTTCAAGATTGGGCGAATTTGCGTCGATTAGAACAGGATAATAAATCCTTGAAAACTCAATTGCACGCACAAGAACCGGAACTGCAAAAATCTCAGTCTCGTCAAACAGAATTAGAACAGACAAAAGCCCAACTGAAAACCGCAGAAAATCTCCTCGAACAATCTCAATTTCAATTACATGAAACAGAAAGCGTTTTAGAGAAATCTCAAACTCAGTTACAACAAACCGAGTCCGTTTTACAACAATCCCATGCTCAACTGAATCACAGTCGCAAGGAAGTAGAAGAGACAAAAACTCAACTTGGTCAAGCTCAATTTGATGTGATGCGTTATCAATCGCAGTTACATCAAACTCAAGAAGAATTAGAATACTATGAACTGCACCGCCAAGTTTGGG
>NZ_JAUBTK010000001.1:188082-259486 GCF_036702455.1 Microcoleus sp. D2_18a_D3 | reverse complement strand
AGGAATCGCAATCTAAACTTTATGAAGCCGAGGTAGCTTTAAGTCAATTGATGAAGCGGTTACAGCAAGCAGAAAAAAGTGAAGAGCGTTTACATATTCAACTACATCAAACTCAAGAACAATTAGAATACTATGGACGGCACCGGCAAGCTTGGGAGGAATCGCAATCTAAACTTTATGAAGCCGAGGTAGCTTTAAGTCAATTGATGAAGCGGTTACAGCAAGCAGAAAAAGGAGAAGAACGATTTAACATTCAACGGCATCAAACTTTAGAAGAGTTAGAGCAAACCGCAACTAGACTTAAACAAGAGCAAGAGAATTTTAAACAGACCAATCACAAATTTACGCAACTAAAAATAGAGTTAGAAGGAGAGATAAAACAAAAAGAAGCACAAATTCATCAATGGCAAACAGAATTGAAGCAATCACAATCTCAACTCCACGAACTACAAGGGGAATTAGCTCAAGCTAAAACCTATATTGAGCAAATCACACAACGGCACAAATTAGAGCAAATCGTAGCTGAATCTCCCCCAAAGCAAAGCGAAATCGATTACAATCTGTTAGTTTGGGATGCCTGGAATGCTTACTGCAATGGTCAACTGCCTGTGATGAAGCAGCACCTTCAAAACGCTTTAAAATTAACTAAAACCTCAGCAAGCGAAACAATTATGAATTGGTTAGAGAGTTTTTCTAAATTTTCCGTTGCCCAAGGGTTGGAACTAGATTCCGAAAGTTTAACTAATTCCCTGGAATGGCAACAGTTAATGCGCCAAGTTATGGTAAAAAAAATGACGCAATTGCCTATGATAAAACATTGACTATAAACCGCATAAACATTGATCCAAAGCTATTGGATAATGAACCTGTAGCCGTGAGTGAAGGGTTTTCCTGAGTGTTAGGTGCTTGCTCATAAAAATAAAACTTCCCGTGGTAGGGACAGGAAAGCCTGCGTGAGGGAGACGGTCACACTACCGTTTCTATCACAAATCAAGGAGAGCCAATCAAACTAAGTTCTGCACCTGAATCAACCAGAATTTTCACTGCTACGGTATGCTGAAATCTCAATAACAACTGGAATTTAGGTTGTCCATTGTAAAATTTTCATATTCTCATTTTCACTGGATAAAATCTGACTATATCGACAAAATCGCTTTCAAATATCTGTTAAATTACATAATCTAAACCTGATCAACTCGGATCGATCGCATCCTTCATCTTTCGATCATCGCGCTCGTGACTAATCACCCCTTTGTTAGTATAAGCTATCCAATCGCCCGATATTTTTTTAACTCCTGGCGATCAGGTTTATACCAATCCTTAGCTGTAGAATATTCGGCTTCCATAATTAAACCACTTTTTTGTGATTTATAAAATCATCTGTGCTTGAGTGGATAATAACTCTCACAAACAATAAATCATAATTTACGCCAGTCGCGATCGGGCTTTTGTATCCCATTCTACTACATAGGGTTAGTTTTGCCCGATCGCCCCCACTAAACCCAAGCCCTCGTCTTTTCAACCTGATCGGATTTCAGCCCTCTGAGGATGTTCCCGCACGCACCACACAAGAAGACGATCGCACTCAATCGATCGACATTCCCCGCGCGATCGGGTAAACTAGAAAGGTCGATCAGGTTCTACCCGCGTGCCCTTGACTCAAAGCCCAACTTCTGCATCAGAGTGAAGCACTGGACTCGGCACATACAAAATTAACTTAAACTCGAGCGAGGCAGTTCACTGCGATCGCCGCTTAAAAATAATCGTCTCCTCAGCTTGCTTAAATTCTATATCAAACAAGTCAAATACTACCTCTCTCCCTAAAAGAACCTCTTGACAAAAATCAGTTTGTGCCCAAGCTACAGGAGCCGTAAAAATATGACCATCCAACTCCATTTCAATATCTCGTAACAGATATTCAATACTGCCGCCAACTCCCTCAGCTTTACTGATAATCTCTCCAGTAGTTCTACTCAAACCCAAATCTTCACCAAGCTGCTTAGTAATTAAGCTGAGTTCTGCTCCAGAATCCACCAGCATTTCGACTCTTGCGGAGTTTTGAGCTTTTAGATGCAGTTCATATCTTGGCTGCCAATCATGAGCCTTTAATGCCCTCATTCTAACAGGATAAAACCTGACTGGTTCAACAAACTCGCTTTCATATATACGACCGATTACATAACTTAAATTAGGCACCTCAGTCGGAATCGCATCCTTCATCTTTCGATAATCGCGATCGTGACTAATCACCCCTTTGTTAGTATAAGCTATCCACTCACCCCGATATTTTTTTAACTCCGGTCGATGAGCTTTATACCAATCATTGGCTGTAGGATACTCGGGTTCCATAATTAAATCACTTTCTTGTATTTTAGAAAATCATCTATCGTTGGGTTAATGATATCTGTCGCTACAAAATTTTATCAAACATAATTTACTTTTGTCGCGATCGGGCTTTTGTATCCCATTCTACTACATAGGGTAAGTTTTGCCCGATCGCCCCAAATGAACTCCCAATGAACTCAAGCCGTTGCCTTCCCAAGGATATCCGACTTCAGCCCTATGAGGATGTTCCCGCAAAACCAGGTATTATATATGGGCGATCGCCCGCCAAGCCCTAAGCCATTCAGCTTGGAACAATATTATCTATCCAAAAAGTAAACAACCCAAAATCAACCCAAAAAAAGCTGTGACCCAATTCGACAAAGGCAATCAACTTCTACAAGGAGGTAAGTCTATAGAGCTAACAGCCTCAACTGCACCATAGATAGCAAATTAACATCAAATCCGACAAGTAGCTCGGAAATAAAAATTTGGAAATAGCTTAAGGAGAAGCGACATGACCAACATGGTAGAGCAAGATGAGAACTTAATTTTGTGCGTAGATGAGTCCTGGTCGGATGACTATGCTATTGGGATTCGGGGCTGGATTGTCAGCAAAAAGGGAAGTTTAGAGCAAGTTGAAATCTGCGTGGGCAATACTTGCGTGCCAATTACTTCTTGGCATCCGCGCCCTGACATAGCGATAGCGCTACCGCAATACTACAACGAAAAATGTGGCTTTGTGGTTCATCTAAACCGCACTGCTCAGCACAATGCCACATTTTTTGTGAAAGTTCCGGGAGGAACATCAAGTAAGACCATAGCTTTCGCCGGATCGAGACCACCTGAACCGGACAGAAATATCTTCCCCGAAGGTGGTGGAATTCACGGCGAGTTTATGCAGTTAGTCAATGATAAACATCTCAAAGTTTTAGAAATTGGCTCGCGAATCGTATCCCCCGGAACTATCAGCCACAGGCAATTATTGAGTGGCGCAGCTTCTTACACCGGCTTTGACTATTATCCAGATGCAAATACAGATGTGGTGGGGGACGCTCATAAATTGTCTCAATACTTTCCCGATAGGCGGTTTGATGCTGTTTTTTCTATGTCGGTGTTGGAACATTTAGCAATGCCTTGGGTAGCCGCGATGGAAATTAATAAGGTGCTAGAAATAGGAGGATTTACCTTTCATCACACTCATTTTTCTTGGCCTTCCCATGAGATACCTTGGGACTTTTGGCGTTTCACTGACGAAGGTCTTAAGGCTTTATTTACGCCAGCGTTAGGATTTGAAGTGATCAAAGCTGCTTTTCACGAACCGATGCGCTTGCACTTTGATTATCTGAGGCCTAGCCAAGAAAGATTCCCGCTTACTCCTGTATTTGGAGGAGTAGTCATCCTTGCTAAAAAAGTAGCAGAGATTAATTGTGACAAGTTCAGATGGGATGTAACACTGGAAGATGTTTTGATACCAGGCAGCCATTACCCAAAACCAAATACTTAAGTGTTATGTTCCCTATGCTTTCAGCTTCGCTCAAGCTGAAAGCATACACTAGGTCAATTGATTGAGTTGCAAGAGCCGGCGGAGCATTAGGTGGCTGATGGTTAATTGAAGGTATAAGAGAGACTTGGCTGTTGTTCGATCGCTTGTTGATAATAAGCGCGATCGCTTCATCCTATTCCCCAACCACAGTCATAATTTCCTTTAACTTATCATGAGCCTCAGAAAAACTTGGGTTTAAATAAACAGCCCTGCGGTAACACACGATCGCCCGCTCCTGCTTCCCTTGCTCTAACAGAGTATTGCCCAGGTTAAAGTATTCCTCTGCCGTTGTTTGAGGTTCCAAAATCACGGCTGCATAAGAACACTCGACAGCTTCATCTGGCTTACCAATTTGCGAAAAAACCTTAGCCAAGTTACGGTAAACACCAGCAAAATTCGGTTGAATCGCGATCGCCTTTTGGTAAGATGCGATCGCCTCTTGCCACTGTTGCTGCTGTGCGTGAATAGTCCCCAGGTTTGCTAAAGCTTGAGCAAAATCAGGTTGAATTTCCAGAGCGCGAATGTACCAACTCTTTGCCTCATCCAGTTTACCCTGAGCTTGCAAGACATTGCCCAAAGTCTTGTACGCCGGAGCAAATTTGGGTCTAATCTTTAATGCTTGCTCGCAAACGGAGATCGCATCTTCTAACTTTCCTTGAACTAAATACAACTCTGCCAGTTGATTTAACGGAGCAGCAGCACCCTCCATCTCTCGCAGTTGAGTCTGAGCTTCGATTAGCTGAGACTTGGTGTGTGCGAGTTCTTCCTGAGTTTTGTGGTATTGAATCTGCCTAAGTTCAAGCTCTTCTTTAATTGGTTGTAGTTCCTCTTGAACTTGTTCCAGTTTAGTTGTAAATTGCTCAAATCCCCCTAGATTTTGGTGCAGTTTTGTCTGAGATGGCGATCGCTTCAATTCTTCCTGGGTTTCGTCTGGCTGAGAATCCAGTTGTCTGACTTCTTTTGATAAGGCATCTGTTCCACCATCTTCAAGCTGTAACTCTCTGTAACTTTCTTGCCAGAGTTGAACATTATGCCAATAATTATCATTGGCCAGCTCTAAAATAATGGCAGGTACGTTTTGGCTTTTAATATCTTCTATTTGAGTCGGTTTAGGGCCGTGAAAGTGCAAAATCTTCGACGCTGGATTTGTAGACCAATAAGACTTCCAATTCAGCGTAACATCTAGCCTCTCCCACTTATCTGCAAAAAACCTGTTATAAGCACCTTGGTCGAAAGCTAACTGGATAAGTTCGTCAAAATTCCTATCAATATATTCATTGAATTCTTTGTCTATTTTTTTGAGATTTTTGACATTCATGTACAAAACCCCACTATTCATATAACTCCAATCATCTGGCGAAAATTCAGGTGCTGCTGCTAAAAAATTGCAATCAAATTCCTCCAAATATTCGCACACATCGTCAACAAACATCACATCGCAATCTGTGTAGAAAATGTATTCGTCATCTATGTCATAAGTTTCTAAAATTTGCGGAATGTCTATTCTCAGTAAAGCTCCTGCTGCTACACTCCTGCCAGATTTGTGTCGTGGGGTATTGAGCTTCTCATAGTGGCGACTTCTATGATGTATGATTTCCACATGATTTCTCCTTAACCAATCAGTTAGTTCGTTTTCTTGACCATCATAAATACAAAACGGTTGTAAAGATGTTCTTTTGATGGCTGTATAAACGGCAACTTTAATCATTTGAGCATAAGCTTCAAATGCGGGGCTATCACTATTAACAGCAAAAAACCATTTTATTTTATTCTTTTTCAACGAAGCTTTATCATCTATTCTTTGAAGGCGATCGCGCGATTGTAATTGATATTTCTTTAGTTCTACTTGCAGCTGATTCACCTGAGATTGCCAGCACTCTTTTTCTATCAGAAGTTGCATTATTTTAGATGGAGATATTGCTGAATTAACAGCTTGCTTCACTTGAGGAATTAAACGCTGGACAGTCAAATCTTCCACTTCATTTCGATCTCTGGATTCTACAACTTCCAAATCTTTGATAAAGAAAACAGCATCGCCTCGCATCACCTTTTCTTTCATTTCTTGTCGAGAGCGAGTATGGTAATGATTGAGCCGCAACTTTTTGGTTGAAACTCTTTCTGTTATTGAACCACCTAAAAATTCTTTGTTTTCTGTAACTATAGAATGTTCTTGATTTGCTGGCAGGAAAAAATGAGGGCACTGAGGGCGCAGGATTTTGTCCGGTTGTACGATACTTTTTACATACCTATTTGGCTCATAGTCATCTTCCGAGCGCCTAGTATAATTTTGTATCTGTAGTCCTTCTGGTTTAGTTTGATGCCCTGAAGAGCCAAAATATAACATATTGACTGCTACTCCAGCCACCCCGTCAAATTCTGCCAAGACTTCTTTTAAATCATCCTTTTCTGTAGGGAATAAGAACTCATCCAAATCAATAAAAGCCATCCATTCCGATTCTTGCCTGTAATTTTCCAGACAATGCTCGTATGCCAATATTTGTCCCGGAACAAATGGCCAATCGTGCAAAATTACCTGCCCTGAACGAACATACTCTTCAATAATATCAATCGTGCCATCACTGCTATTATTGTTGTATAAATAGAACCTTTCAACCCCTACTATTTTATGAAACTCTAACCACTCAATTAAATAAGCAGCTTCATCTTTCATGATTGCACAGACGCTGAGGTGACACTTTCCTCTTTTTTTCTGTTGAACAGTGACATTTGATTCTAATTCGTATTCAGTTGGTTGTAATTGCAGCCATCCCATCTTAACGCGGGTTTCATCTTCCAAGATAACTTCAATATGTATCTTGGATCTAGTGAGATTTTCTGTTAACTCTAATACGGTTGAATAACCCGTGTATTCCGATCTAGGAATTCCCCAAAAGGCATTTTTCACATCTGGGCGATATTTCCACACAGGAAGGCTGCTGATAGCTCGATCGTCAACCAGTAATTCAACAGTCTTAGCTAAAGATTTTTTACCTAACACCCACCCGCCAATCAAAATCTTACCAGTATGTTGGGAACCTTTCGCGGGCGCGTCTATACTAAATCCCCACAGCAACTCAGTATCTTCTGAAGATATTGATACGGAATCTATCGTTTTCACACTTTTCACTTGGTGTTGAAACTCTGGGGCGATCGCCTGATTAGGATTATCGCGCAGCAGAGGCTCGCTATTCCAAGGATCGAATGCAATCATTTTTTGCTTTCGCAAGTTAGGCCTGAAGAAAAATTTGCACCGTTCGTTCAGCATCGCTGCTGTAAACGAGAATGTGCTATTGGAAATTGCCAAAACATCGCATTGGCTCAAAATGTAAAAATCAGGATAGAAAGGTGCTTCTGGCATTTCTCCACCCAAATCTTTGACTGTTATCGGGTTGTAATCCGCAAAATCCCCGACAACGGTTTCGATTTCATCGCTAGCAATAAACAAAACGGGTTCGTCCAGAGTTTCCCACAAACCGTCCAGCCATTCCTTGTACCATCCACTCGGAGCAACGGTCAGATACGGCACAACTGTATGAACGCTTCTGTAATCACCGCGCCGCAAATGCAATCCTACAACTGTTTTACCTTTGGAACGCAAGCGATCGAGAGCTTCTATCACCTTCGCTGCGACTTCTGGTAGAGGTTTGAATAAAGATTGGAAATATTCTTTATGTTGGGCGTGATATTGAGTGTGAAACTGAAAATAGCCGTGGAAGTCTACATTTTTAAAAGGTTCCGGTGCATTGAGAATTGCCGACTCGGAAAGTTTGTAAGGCTGCGCTTGTTCTCCAACTAGAGGTAAAGGCTTAGAAATAGGCGCATCATAGTGACCGAATAGATACTGACCGATCCAAGCTGGTGTTTCTACTCTGAGATTGTGTTCCCTTGCGTAAGTTCTCAAAAACGCATACAGAAATATTTGATTTCCCCACCTAGCCATATTCTCCATGCCGAGTACGGATGAGGTAATCGCTGGTTTTTTCACATAGATTGCGTCTCCCCAAGATGGGTGAATTGGTGTTGTGGTTGCTACCCGCTGAAAACCCTGTACTTCGAGAAATTCGTCTAACTGGTCAATTAACGCGCAGCCTTCATAGAGTTCTTCGTAATTAACTTCTGTGTTGATTAACTCAACACATTTCAACCAATTGGTTGCCCCTTGCAAAGCCAAGAGTTCTGCACCTTGGATATCTATATTTAAGATATTAAAGTCTGAGGGATGTAATTCCTGTTCTTGCAGCAGAGTATCGAGTGTTTTCGACTGTACTGTTATTTGATGAGTTTCCGTGATGTGGGGATAAACCTCTTGATGGTACTTCAAGGGCAGAATCGAACTGCTTTGATCGAAGGAAGTAACGTGCAAATTCACAGTACCATTGCGATCGCCGATCGCACAGTTGACCGATCGGACATCGGGCATCCCGGTTAGATTGGCTTGCAAGCGTTCAAATACCGCTGGGTTGGCTTCTACGAACAGCACTTTTTGCGCGCCCATTTGTTGATATGCCGTGATTTCTGTGCCTTCATGAGCCCCAACATGAATCACGCCACGCGGTACGATGGAATACTGCCGACAAAGTTCCTGTATGTTAAGCTTTCCGTCGGTTGCTTCACCTAAAACCTTTGAGCGGAATCGCTCATTGACAGCCAAGAAATTGCTGAACTCAAAGTTTTCATCCTCTGGCAAAAAGCTGGGTTTGTATTCTAACCGATCCGGCAAAATCTTAAAAATTGAATACCGAAATTTTTGCAAATACTCAAATGCTTCTTTTAACGTCGTTTTTGAATCGAGATAAGTTCCACCATATTCAAATTGCAGATAATCTACTCTGCCTGTTTCTAGAAAATGTTTAGATCCATATAGAACGTCTAATTCGCCGCCCCCAACATCTATTTTGATAAAATTAATTCTTTTAAGGCCGTGGCGCTGACAGTAATTGTCGATAGTTGTCGTCAAAACTGTAATTGCTTTAGGCGGATTCAGCCACCCTTCTTTTTCAACATCGAATCGGCGGTAAAAAGTGCTCACGAGAGGATTAGCTTCGTAATAATAAAATATCTTAACTTCTTCCTTCTGCCCTACAGCTAGATTGTTGGAAATTACTTTTTTATCTAGGTTCTGAATCAGGTTTTTGTAGACATGAGGAATTGGTTCAAACAGGTGAATTTCTACGTCATGTCCTTGGCTCAACACTTCCGCTGTCCAATCCCCAGCATTAGCACCTACATCAAATACGACATAGCCTTTACTAATTATATTCTTAATAACTTGAACTTCGCCATTGAGTTCCATTTCTTTAAGCATCGTAGGTATAAGTGATTGAGTTAATCTTTCGGGTTCAAACGTGGCGTATATATCTCCCCATAATTGGTGTTCCTTAGATGAACTAATATATTCAAATAAGCTAGAACCAGGAACCCATTCAGCTAATGCAAGATGGCTATCTTCACCTTTTGCTAAGTTAAACAATTTATATCCTAATGTCTCCAAGTGAGCGATCGATTTCTTCGCATCATCTATAAATTCTATTGTAAATTCAAAAGATAGACAAGGTATGGGTTGAGAGAGTCCTTTTAAAACTAGGTATTCCAATCCTTCAACATCAATTTTGCAAAACTGCGGGCATCCAAACAATTGAATCATTTCATCTAAAGTAGAAATTTCTACTGTTACTTCTCGATCCCAATTAACGCCAGCAAACCGTCCAGTTTTCCATTTTTCCGAAAAAGTAGATAAAACATTTAAATCACTAGAAATAGAAAGCTGCATCTTTCCTGGATGCTCCGCTAAACCTTTGTTTACAATTGTAACTTGAGGATTATGTCCATATTTTTGACGCAAGATTTCCACACAATTTGGTTGTGGCTCAAAACAGACTACTTTCGCACCAGTTCCTATAAAAAAATCTGCTTTTTGTCCGATATTAGCTCCGACATCAAATATAATCTGTCCGGCTTCTACAAAATTACGAATTAAATCTATAACCATTTGTTTGCTCGTTTTTTTGTCAATTAACTTATCAATTAAATGTGGAATCCTGGGAAGCGAACAGGCTCAACAAACTCGCTTTCATATCTCCGATCGATCGCATAACCCAATTTATGTAGAGCAGCCGGAATCCCGTCCTTCATTTTGTCATAATCGCTATCGCAACTAATCACCCCTCGGTTAGTATAAGCTATCCACTCACCTCGATATTTCTTCAACTCCCGGCGATTGGCTTTATACCACTCCTTAGCCGTTGCATATTCTCCTTCCATATTTTCACCCCATAATTTTCCCTCACATCTGCCTCGCCTCCACCATCATCCGCACCACATCCTGCATCTTGTACTTCGCCTCCCATCCCAATTTTTCTTTTGCCTTACCCGGATTTCCCCTCCCTACAGCAATCTCCGTCGGTCTGTAGAGACTCGCATCCGTTACTAAATGTTCCTGCCAATCCAAACCCGCAGAAACGAACGCGGTCTGCACAAACTCCTCCAAAGGATAACTTACACCCGTGGCAATTACATAATCGTCCGGTTCAGACTGCTGCAACATCAAATACATCGCCTCCACATATTCCGGCGCCCAACCCCAGTCCCGCTGCACTGAAATATTTCCCAAATGCAGTTTTTCGGAACTACCCGCAGCAATTCGGCACACAACAGATACAATTTTTTGGGTGACGAACCTCTCCGGCCGCAGTGGCGACTCGTGATTGAACAGAATACCAGAACAGGCAAACAAATTGTACGCTTCCCGATAATTCGCTACTTCCCAAAAAGCTGTTGCTTTCGCCACCGCGTAAGGACTTCTGGGGCGAAAAGGCGTATTTTCATCTGCCGCATTGCCTCCGGTATCCCCAAAACATTCGCTAGAACTGGCATTGTAAAGTTTAATTTTGCCACCTGTGAACCGAATTGCTTCTAACAGATTTAATGTGCCTGTGGCAATGCTTTCGAGGGTTTCTACGGGTTGTTCAAAAGACAGACCGACGGAACTTTGACCTGCTAGATTGTACACTTCGTCGGGATGAATTTTCGCTAGTACCTGCAAGACGCTGCGAAAATCGTTGAGAGACATGGATTCTAGTTTTACTCTGTCTCGGATGCCCAAACGGGCCAGGTTTCCGAAACCGGACATTTGGGCGTCCCTAGAGGTGCCACAAACTTCATAACCTCGATCGAGTAACAGTTTAGCTAAATAAGCTCCGTCCTGACCTGATATACCACAAATTAGCGCTTTTTTCATATCAGATTTTGTTGGCAAAACTACACCGTAGCTGTTGCTATTTTTCCAGGTTTTTAACTTTTATCGTCGGTATTTTTATTTTTTTAATATTTGGGATTTTCCGAAAACTTAACCAAAGCAATTTTAAGCGCTTACTACAAACAAACAACAAATTTATCATCAAGCAGGCCCGATCGCCCGATCGAAGTATGATTGCAAAAAGTTCGATAGCTGGGAGTAGCAGCATAAGGATATCCGTGGGACACCGCACTCCCGTCTCCCACGGATATCGGGTAGGGACACCGCACTGCCCATAGGTGTCAACTTAACGTACCACCGATAGTCCGACAGGGGTTGAAACCCCTGCCTCAAAGCTAAAGTCCTCGCTATGAGGACTAAAAAACTCATTAGTCCTCATAGCGAGGACTTTAGCTATAAGCCCCGTGGAATTCCTTCCCTGGCGGACTAACGGGTGGGCGGGAGGACTGGTGGACAAAAAGCTTAAGTTGACACCATTGCCCACTGCCGTCTCCCTACCATATTTCATCTTCTACACGCCAACTATCGACTGCCAAAAGTCTCTAGCGCTCGAAAACCGAAATAACCAGTCAGCTAGAAATCGACTCAAAAGTACAAAATATCAGGATTTTTACCTTCTGCCGAATGACTAAAGCCTTCTGTCTTCGGGTACTAGGCTTCCCAACGTTCGGCGACCAATTCAGCCAAGTCAACCACCCGCTGACTGTAGCCCCACTCATTGTCGTACCAAGCCAACAGCTTCACCATGTCGCCATCCATCACCAGCGTTAAGCTGGAATCCAGAATCGAAGAAGCATCACTTCCGCGATAGTCGCATGAAACTAAAGGCAAATCGTTGTACTCCAAAATTCCTTTCATGGAGCCAGAGGCAGCTTCTTTGAACACTTGATTTACTTGCTCGGTAAAAGTCTTTTTCTCTACCTGAGCCACAAAATCAACTACCGACACATTGGGAGTCGGGACGCGCATGGCGATACCGTTTAACTTGCCCTTCAATTCCGGAATCACCAAAGCCACAGCTTGGGCTGCTCCGGTAGAAGTCGGCACAATATTCATTGCGGCCGCCCGGGCCCGCCGCAAGTCGCGGTGGCTGGCATCCAGCAAGCGCTGGTCGCCAGTATAGCTGTGGGTAGTGGTCATCATGCCTTTGACGATGCCAAAATTTTCGTGCAGGACTTTCAGTACAGGAGCCAGACAGTTGGTAGTACAGCTAGCATTGCTGATGACTGTGTAGTCACTGTGCTTGTAGTTGTGGTGGTTGACTCCCATCACATAAGTGCCAACTTCAGAACCCTTGCCGGGAGCGGTAATTAGCACTTTTTTAGCGCCGGCAGTGATATGCTTCGATGCACCAGCTTGGTCAACGAAGACACCGGTCGATTCAATAATCAGATCAATACCCCAATCTTTCCAAGGCAAGTTTAGCGGGTTGCGATCGCTCACGCATTTAACTGTCTTGCCGTTGAGAGTAATGGAATTTTCATCCGCACTGATGTCCACATTCTTCAACGTTCCCATCATGGAATCGTATCTGAGCAAGTGAGCATTACTTCTGGGATCGGAAGTGTCATTAATAGCTACCAACTCTAGCTGGCTGTTTTCTCTGCCCAGCCAGCAGCGCGCAAAACTGCGCCCGATACGTCCAAAACCATTGATCGCGACTCGAATCACTTTAGTACCTCCTAACGATGGCAGCCCCTAGCTCAGGCTTAAATTTTGGAAAAATTTAAGAATTGACTTATGAGACAAGATCATATCGCAAAGGTCGATCCTTTATAACTTTTTGTGTCGATCAAAAAAGCTTGAACTTTTCTAGAAGGCCGAAATTGCAAGGCCCAAGGCCTTGGGCTTTCTGCCACGGGTTACTGGTAAAGCTGATGGGCTGCAATATAAGTTCGCACAACTTCCGGGACTAAGTAGCGGAGGTCGATTCTTTCGGCGCAGCAGCGGCGGATGTGGCTCGACGAAATCTCGATCGCACGCATGGAAAGCACCTCCCAGCGAATTTCCACGTCCAAAAGAGCCATTTGTTCGGCAACTCGTCGGCCCACAGCATTTGCCTGAACCTGCATCCTGTCTCCCCCCGAATCGAGGGGTTTTCCACTCGGACAATCTCCCCACTCGGACACTCCCCCAATCTCCTCGCTTTCTGCTGTCTCTCGATCTCCCTGACTCGGACGCGGGGCCACCAACCAGTCGCACAACCCGGCAATTTCGCCGCACCGGTGCCATTTGGGGAGAGTAAGGAGTGCGTCGCTACCAATAATCCAGTACCAGCGATGATCGCCGGGATACAATTTTTGCAAATACAGCAGGGTGTCGATCGCAAAACAACTGCCTCTGGGATTGGCCGACAGCGGCGAAATTACGAAGTCTGGGCGATCGCCGATCGCCAGAGCGAGCATTTCCCGCCGCTGCTCAAAACTTGCCAAATCCGGGCGCTCTTTGTGAGGAGGAGAGCGATCCGGTACCCAAATGACTCGATCGAGAGCAAATTGACTCGCAGCCGTCTCGGCTACCAACACGTGACCCCAGTGAACCGGGTCAAAAGTCCCCCCCAAAATCGCTATTTTCGCCATATTTCCCCCAAATCAGGATTAATACAGACATCGCCCCAATTTTATGTTTATACACTTTTAACCATAAGCTCGTTTATTAGAAAACCCTCGGTTTACATCGGGGACAAACCCCAGGACGACCCTAGTTTCGACGATCGTCCTGGACGCTGAAACCGGTTTTTTCAACCCCCTTAATTCGTTCAAACCTTCAATAAGACTTAAAAAACCCCGTTCTGCGCGTCGGAGTGGGTGCGGGACTGGATGATTAATGCCAATATTAATCCCAACTTGTTTAGAGTGCGCGATCGACCGCCTAAGCATTCGTTTGTGGGCGACCGAAAAAGTTTTGAGGGTAGATATACTTAGCGCAGTGGTAAAAATTTTAAGGACTGCCAAGAGGGTGCATCGGCTTCTCGATCAAGCCCATGATTTGGTTTGCTCAATGGCTATTCAACTATTCCGACTAACTGCATAACTTGTATATATACAATAAAGTAAGAATATATACTATAGCTGCGATCGTGTCAATCTCTGACTTTCAAGAAAAAATGACCGTACGACTAGATAAATGACTATAAAAGGAGCGAAATTTTGTCATACGTGGTAGTGTTTGTAAATCCTTATGGGTTTTACCTTCAATCTTGGTAGAAAGGTTGTGGGGCTTTTGCTGCCGTATCCGAGCACAGCAGGCGGATCGAAATAGAAAGAATGCAGGAGTATGCAACCACCCAAAATTAGTCTATTAGCCCCGACCCCAGAGCCAGTTTTCTCTTACCTGCAATTTTCGAGCTGTGACTGTTCCGGAAAACTACTCGGTACTAAGTCATATAGGATACAAGACAAACATCTCTACAAGTCCCTCAAATCTAGGGACCTGCAGAGAATTTTGTACAAAATCTCTAGCGAACTGTATCCTGAAAAAACAATTCTTGATATGATATCGCGTGTTATTGGCGTGGTGTGGTGTGTGAGGAGCAAAGATGCCGAGTTCTGTTGATTTTAGCGGTAGACCATTTCATTTCATCGGCATTGGTGGGATTGGGATGTCAGCCCTTGCCTACATTTTAGCTAAACGCAAGTTGCCTGTGTACGGCTCCGACATTAAATCGAGTCACATAACCGAGCGCTTGCAAGGAATGGGAGCTCATATTTTTTGGAGTCAAGACGCCAGCAATTTTGAACTATTTCAAACGGCCCTTAACGGTAGCAGTCCCGACTGTGGGCAACAGGAAAGGGCGGTATCCTCGGCAGTAGCGGGTACGGTAGGGACTTCTGTCGCGACAGCCAAAGCTATCCAATTGAACGGCAAAGGTTCAAGCGCCCAAGCAATTCCGGGATTGCCTCAAGTAGTATGTTCGACGGCTATTCACCCAGCCAATGCCGAATATCGAGCTGCTTTAGATTTGGGCTGTCCGATTTTTCATCGCTCGGATGTGTTGGCAGCGTTAATTCAAGATTACCAAAGCATAGCCGTAGCCGGGACTCACGGCAAAACTACTACTAGCAGCTTAATCGGATTCATGCTGATGGCTGCGGGTCTAGACCCGACTATCGTAGTAGGAGGTGAGGTAAATGCTTGGGAAGGCAATGCCCGTTTGGGGGAAGGCCCCTACTTAGTGGCCGAGGCTGATGAATCCGACGGTTCTCTCGTTAAGCTGGTGGCCAAAATTGGCATAGTAACGAACGTGGAACTGGATCATCCAGACCATTACGATACCCTTGACCAGGTAATAGACACATTTAAGGTGTTTGCCCAAAACTGTCAAACCTTGGTGGGCTGCATTGACGACCAAATCGTCAAAGACTCCCTTCGGCCTGATGTCAGTTATAGTTTGCAGCCGGACAGCGGTGCTGACTACACGGCTTCGGGCGTGGAGTACGGGGCAGAAAGCACCAAGGCTCGGATTTGGGAGCGAGGAGTTTTCCTGGGGGAAATGGAGTTGAAGTTGCTGGGCACACACAATCTCAGCAATGCACTAGCTGCGGTA
This sequence comes from Microcoleus sp. D2_18a_D3, assembly GCF_036702455.1. Lineage (NCBI taxonomy): Bacteria > Bacillati > Cyanobacteriota > Cyanophyceae > Oscillatoriales > Microcoleaceae > Microcoleus > Microcoleus sp. D2_18a_D3. The sequence goes on along the minus strand of NZ_JAUBTK010000001.1, from coordinate 243,817 downwards.
GCAGTAGGCAGATTGTTGGGGTTAGAGTTTTCGGCGATTGCCAAAGCGATTGCTGGCTTTGAAGGAGCTCGCCGGCGTTTTGAGGTGCGGGGTTTTCACAATGACATCCTGTTTGTGGACGACTACGCCCACCATCCTAGCGAAATTCGCGTTACCTTGGCGGCGGCTCGCTTGCGTATCGAAGGTAGCGAAAAAAATCCCAAATCCCGAAGAGTGGTGGCAATTTTTCAACCCCACCGTTACAGCCGGACTCTGACATTTTTGCCAGAATTTGCTCAATCTTTTGGGGATGCTGATTTGGTTGTGGCTTGCGATATTTATAGTGCTGGAGAACCAAATTTAGGAGAGATTAGCGGGCAGCAAGTTGCTGAGTTGATTGCTAAAGAAGGCCGAGAGGTTGAGTTTGCGCCTTCCCTAGAGTCAGTAACTAAGTTTTTAACCAAAAATCTGCAACCGGGGGATTTGGCTCTGTTTTTGGGCGCTGGTAATCTGAATCAGATTATTCCAGAGGTTATGGCTTTTTATCAACAAGCCGATCGCCCGGATTAGCTCGCGAACTGAGTAGAGTTGATCGACATTATGGCATGGCACTTTGTGCCGAAACTTCTGTCGGACGGCTCGCTCAAAGGGGCGACATAAGTTAGCTAAATGGATTTTAAACCACGTCTTCGAGCGAAGGTATTTTTAAGGATTTTCAAGATGGTGACTATCTCGAATGACTCCTCTGTTAAGGACAATCGGCGAGTGTATTCTCCTATTTCTTTGCGGGGAACTGATTGCAAGATTAACTCCCAAGTTTCGCTGGCGGGCCTGACTTCCTTCCGAGTCGGTGGCCCTGCCGAGTGGTACGTTGCTCCCCGCAGTATGGAGGCTTTGCAAGCGAGTTTTGCCTGGGCACACGATGAGGGGGTGCCGGTGACTCTGCTGGGTGCCGGTTCTAATTTGTTGGTGAGCGATCGGGGTTTGTCCGGTTTGGTCGTCGGCACTCGCTACCTCAAACAGGTGAATTTTAATCCAGAAACAGGTCAAGTTACAGCGGGGGCGGGGGAGTCAATTCCCCGCCTCGCTTGGTTGGCCGCTAAACGGGGCTGGAGAGGTCTAGAATGGGCAGTCGGCATACCGGGCAGCGTGGGAGGGGCTGTGGTGATGAATGCAGGCGCTCACAGAGGCTGTACTGCTGATATTCTGGTCAATGCTCGCGTCCTATCCCCTGGCGGCAAGGTGGAAATTCTGACTCCCCAACAGTTGGAGTACCGCTACCGGACTTCGGTGCTGCAAGGGGGCGATCGGCTAGTAACAGAAGCGACTTTCCAGTTGCAGCCGGGATTCGATCGATCGCAAGTAATGGCAGAAACTAATGACCATTTCAGCCAGCGGCGGACAACTCAACCTTACCACTTACCGAGCTGTGGCTCAGTCTTCCGCAACCCCGGCCCCAAGACGGCAGGTTGGTTCATCGAACAAGCGGGACTGAAGGGATATCAGATCGGCGGCGCACAAGTGGCTCAGCGCCATGCTAATTTTATTCTTAACTGCGGGTCGGCAACGGCCAATGATATTTTTCAAGTGATCCGCCACGTTCAACAACAAGTCGAGCAGCGGTGGTCGCTGTTGTTGGAGCCAGAAGTTAGAATACTGGGAGAGTTTCCCTTCTAAGGCATCATTGAAGTAATACGGAAACGGCAGACTGCCAGCCCACACACCATCACAAAGTAGTTATGACAAAATCAGGACAAGGATTTGGCTTCGGCCTGGGCAAAATGAAAGAACTGACTGAAGCTTTCAAAAAAGCTCAGCAGGTTCAAGAAGGAGCTAAAAAGCTCCAAGAAGAGTTGGATGTAATGGAAATTGAGGGAACTGCCGGCGGCGGCTTGGTCAAAGTTTTTCTCAGTGGCAACCAAGAACCCCGCCGCGTGGAAATCTCACCGGATGCCCTCGGTGAAGGTGCTGATGTGGTTTCTGAACTCGTCACGGTGGCGATGCAGGATGCTTACACTAAGTCTACGATGACGATGCGGGAAAAAATGGAAGAACTCACCGGTGGACTAAATCTGCCCGGTTTCGGTTAGTCATTAGTCATCAGTCATTAGTCATCAGTCATTAGTTGTTAGCTATCGGTGTTTAAAAAGGAATCTATAGCTAATGACTGATTGATTTCTCTGAAGTACGAAACGTTGGGAAAAAGGGGAAAGGAAAAATTTTCTTTCTTCCTTCCCATTAAAAATTACCAATTACTAATTATCAATTAAATGTCTTATAAATTATTGTTTGTCTGCCTCGGAAATATCTGCCGATCGCCCTCAGCAGAAAATATTATGAATCACTTAATTGAACAAGCTGGTTTGAGCGATCGCATCACGTGCGATTCTGCCGGAACTGCTAGCTATCACATTGGCAGCCCCCCTGACAGGCGGATGGCATTGGCGGCGAGGAAGCGAGACATTGAATTGCTAGGCGAAGCCCGCCAATTTACCAAGAAAGATTTTGAAAATTTTGATTTGATTCTGGCTATGGATCGCGACAATTATCGCAATATTCTTGCCCTGGATACTACGGGAAAGTATAAAGATAAAGTGCGGCTGATGTGCGATTTTTGCCAGAAATACGACCTTAAAGAAGTGCCAGATCCTTACTACGGCGGCCCGGAGGGATTCGATCGAGTAATTGATTTGCTGCACGATGCTCAAGCGGGTTTGTTGGAGTACGTTGTCAGTCAGGAAGGCTTAAGGGTTGGTGGCCAGCAATCAATTTAAATTAAAAAAGTGTCTTTTTCCGCCCGAATATTAGCAATGCTGTAGGGGGGACAACGCTAACAAAACTCGTAACTAGGGATATCACAGTTGTTCCCGCTCCTCCTCCCAAGATGATACTGGGTGACAAAGAAAAAGTGAAACTTGTCAAGACCAAATGGGGAGAATTGATACTCAAAGCAGCAATTGGCAGCAAAATAGATGGATACCAAGGCATTAGCCAAGGTGTAGCAAACAACAACAAAGTCAGAGTCGTCCATCCAATATCTGATACCAAATTTATTTCCGAATCTTTTTTGCGGAATAATGATTTAATTAATGTCCCTGCATAGTAAACAATCCAGCTTAAATACGCAAAATATTTGAGGAATGATAGAATACTTTCCCTAGTTTCAACACTTACATTGGGCCAAAAATTCAGAAATAAATTGATCGCATGGTGAAACGATCGAGCAGTCGCCCCGGCGGTTCCTGGATTTAAAAGACTTCTCCAAGCTGAAACTGTTGGTAAAAATGTATAAGTTATCACCGCTATAATTAATAAAGAAAGCAAGACTGATGCTGCTAAATCTCTCCACCGACGCTGCTTGCAGAGGAAAGCAAAAACTAACGGAAACCAAATTATAGGTAAGGTTTTTACTAGAAAACCCACCCAAATTGCTAAAATCGCAAAAACGTAACGTTGGTAATAAATACATCCTATTAAAACAATCAATGTATTAGCCAGCAAAACGTCAATATGAGCATTAACTATCTGCTCGTTCAAGAGCATTGGATTGAGTAGATATGCCATTGTGATCAGGCGGCGGTTCTCGGAATTTTTGAGTAATTGCCAAATCAAGTAAGCATTGAGTGTATGTACGCATAAACATATTATCTTAAAAAAATAAACTCCCACTAACGGGCTAATTGGTACTGCAAGTGCTGATACCGAAAAAAATAACAGAGAAACGGGGCCGTATGTGGAAGTTTGAAACCAGTGGATGAACGGGGATAAGATCGAGACAAAGTTATCGGACGTATTCAAGTAAGTATTGATTTTATTTAAGCTCATCACTCCGTAATGCAAGTACATATAAATGTCATTGCTTTGGGGATAAGCTATGAGGGCAATTGCCAGAAAGGGGATTGCATACTTGCAAATGTCTAGAAAGTTGGAACTTGTCTGCTTTTTTTGAATTAACCAGATAATATATGTAACTGTTGCTATCAAGTAGGAACCGTTAATTGTAAGTCGGATGAGGCTGAAACCGCTGGTAGGGAAATCGTTATAGTTGTCTCCACCCTGTAAAACGCTGTAATACTTTGTGATTCCCATTGATGTCATGGCAATACAGAAAATTATGGAAGCTGCTAGTGCGGCAGCATATAGAATTTTCTGATTTTTTAAGTAATTGTTGACCATGATGTTATTTATTCAGCAGGGTAAGTGTAGGTAATTTTCTTGCCCAGAGCGTTGGCGGTTATCTGACTAAATGGTGTTCCATCGCAAAGCGAACGAGTTCTGCTCGGTTGTTGCTGTCAGTTTTTCTGAACAAGCTGCTGACGTGCTTTTCGATAGTTCGAGGGCTGAGGTTGAGTCGATCGCCTATTTGAATATTAGAAAGACCTTCTGTGAGCAAATCTAGCACTTCTCGCTCTCGCTGAGTCAAACTCGGAGAATTTTGGCTGGGAGAGGGGCGAGCGTCGGTTTCTGACTTTGGAGTAAAAAAATCCGATTCTGGCTTGTCATTGGCTCTGCTGCGTGCCTCTGTTGGCGTCGGTTCGGGTTTTGGGGAATGAGACGGTGCCTGAGCGATTAGAGCGTAGCGATCGAGCAAAGAGCGAATTACCGCCCCTAACTCTGGGAGTTCAAAAGGTTTAGCCAGATAATTATCGCACCCCATCTGATAGCCGCGAATCCGTTCCTGCGTGCTCGTGCGTTCCGTCAAAAAAATCACCGGCAGCAAGCGGAAAGCGGGACGAGTCCGAACTCGCCGCACAAATTCGTAGCCATCCATCTGGGGCATTGTAATGTCGGTAACAATCAAGTGGGGCTGAAATTCCTCTACCAAACCTAAAGCTTCTTTGCCGTTCTCAGCAGGGATTACAGAGTATCCGGTAATTTCCAGATAATCGGTAATCGACAAGCGAGTCGCGAAATCGTCGTCAGCAACCAGAATCGTCAAGGGCATGAGGGGAATTTAAAAATTAAACCTTAAAAATTAAAAGTGAAATTAGTCACTTTTAATTTTTAATTCTACTGTTTAATTCTGTTTATAACTTGCTGTTAAAGTAGCAGGCTGGCCTAATTTGCCCTCCAAAGCTACGCCGCGCCCGTTGGCTGCCAAATGCCGCAGAGTTTTGTAAATTGTCTCGATTTGCTCTGGCCTTCCTGCTTTTTTGGCTAGTTCTGCTACAGACAGAGGTGTTTGAGCGTCCTTGAGCACTTGCAGTACCCGTTGCTGCAAGTCCAATACAGCAGCGGCCGCTTTTTTGCCTGCTTCGACGCCCGGTTGGTGATAGGCATTGACATTCACCAAGGAACCGTAAAAACCTACGGCTCTTTCGTAGAGGGCGATTAATGCTCCTACTGTCCGAGGGTTGACTTCTGGAATTGTGACAGTAATGGAATCTCGGTGATTTTCGTACAAAGCTTGTCGAGTTCCCTGCAACAAACCCGACAAATAATCTCCTGAAGTGACGCCTGTTTCTACTTCTGGGGAAATGCCTTGCCTATCTTGCAAAACTTCGATAAATGTTAGGAAGAAATTCGGCACGCCGTCTCGCAGTTGCTGGACGTAGGCGTGCTGGTCGGTGGTGCCTTTGTTGCCGTAAACTGCGATGCCTTGATGAACTGTGTTGCCGTCTAAATCTTCCTGTTTGCCGATCGATTCCATGACTAATTGCTGCAAGTAGCGGCTGAACAATAGCAGTGAATCTTTATAGGGCAAAACTACCATATCTTTTTCGCCACGTCCGTTGCCAGCAAAATACCAGGACATTGCTAACAAGGCGGCGGGATTATGTTTGATTTCGGTGGTTCTGGTAGCTTCGTCCATGACTTTAGCACCGTCGAGCATCGCCCGAATGTCGATGCCTTGCAAAGCTGCTGGCAAAAGTCCGACTGCTGACAATTCGGAAGTGCGTCCTCCCACCCAATCTGCCATTGGAAAAGTGGTAATCCAGCCTTCGGATTTGGCTAATTTGTCTAGTTGGCTGTCAACTCCGGTGATGGCAATTGCTTGTTTGGCAAAATCCAGTTTTTCGGCGGCGAAGGCTTTTTGAACTTCGATCATCCCGTTGCGGGGTTCGGGGGTGCCGCCGGATTTGGAGATAGTAATTACTAGGGTGCTGGCGAGTTTGTCTTTGATTTTGTTAAGGATGCGATCGATCCCAGCCGGATCTGTGTTGTCGATAAAATGTATTGCTAGGGGCGGAATGTCTGGGGATAAAGCTTCGGCGACAAATTGGGGGCCGAGGGCGGAACCGCCGATGCCGATCGAAATTATGTCGGTAAATTGCGGAGCAAAGGGCGGTTTAATATCGCGGTTTTGAACTTTCTTGACAAATGCTTCGACTTGTGATATGCCTTCGACTATTTCTTGTTTTAATTCTGGAGTGGGAGCTAAATCGGGGTTTCGCAGCCAGTAGTGGCCCACCATCCGGTTTTCGTCGGGATTGGCGATCGCACCTGCTTCTAAAGCTGCCATGTCTTTGAAAGCTTTGTCAAATTTGGGCTTCAGTGCTGCTGCGAAAGCGTCGTCGAATCCCATGCGGCTGATATCGAGGTAAAGTCCCAATCCCTCGTGATAGTAAAGCCAGTCTTGATAGCGTTGCCAGAGTGCTGCGGCGTCCATAGGAATTCTCTACAATTTTTTTAATGTTCGATCGGCGTCGTCAGGAATCAACCAATTGTAGTTTAAAACGATCTGATGTACGGCTTTTGCACAATCCCAATAAATTTAAGCATTAGTCGTCTGAAGGCAGCCGGAGCCGAAGGCAGGCAGAGCATTCGGCAGAATTAAACAATAAAAATATGACTGGGGCAACACTCTTAGTAGGTAGATCCCTCATTAATGGTCACACCCCATAGATAGATCGAAGCGGCACAAAGATTTAACTGTGGTCGGCGTTGGCCTTTGGGCCCTGATTTCACAATATTCAAATTAGGGCGATCTGGATGTGTAAAATAGGCATTGCGGTCAGGTTAAATATACTTTTAGCTGCCACTCAATAATCGGCTAAAAATATAATTAACAACTGTCAAGTATCTGAAGTGTAGTATAATATACAGATATTAAAATTAAAGTGCGATCGACTATGCTTACTCTATCTCCCGAATTAAAAGAAAGGTTAGCAACTCCGCTCAAAATCGGCGATTTTGAAGTTAAAAGCCGCGTCCTGCAATCGCCCTTATCCGGCGTTACCGATTTGGTATTTCGCCGCCTGGTGCGCCGCTACGCGCCGGATTCGATGATGTACACGGAAATGGTGAACGCTACGGGTTTGCACTACGTGAAGCAACTGCCGAGAATTATGGAAGTTGACCCGAACGAGCGCCCGATTAGCATTCAATTGTTTGACTGCCGGCCGGATTTCTTGGCAGAAGCGGCGCAGAAAGCAGTGGCAGAAGGAGCGGATACAGTTGATATTAATATGGGCTGTCCGGTTAACAAAATTACTAAAAACGGCGGCGGTTCTTCCCTGCTGCGAGACCCGGAAACTGCCGAGGCAATTGTGCGGGCTGTTGTGGAAGCGGTAGATGTTCCTGTCACGGTGAAAACTAGGATTGGTTGGACTGACAAAGAAATTAATATTTTGGAATTTGCGAAGCGGATGGAAGATGCGGGAGCAAAAATGATTACCGTGCACGGCCGCACTCGATCGCAAGGTTACACTGGCCCGGCAAAATGGGAGTGGATTCGCCGAGTTAAAGAAGTTTTATCGATTCCAGTTATTGCTAACGGGGATATTTTTTCTGTGGAAGCAGCGATGCGATGTCTGGAAGAAACTGGCGCCGATGGAGTGATGTGTTCGCGGGGAACTTTGGGCTATCCTTTTTTGGTGGGAGAAGTTGATTATTTCTTGAAAACTGGTGTGGAAAAGATAGCTCCGACACCAATTGAACGTCTCGAATGTGCTAAGGAACATTTGCGGGCTTTGTGGGAATATAAAGGTGAAAGCGGTGTCTGCCAAGCGCGCAAGCACTTAACCTGGTATGCTAAGGGTTTCCCCGGCGCTGGGGAATTGCGGGGCGTGTTAGCTGTGGTAGAAACGGTTGAACAAGGTTGCGATTCGATCGATCGCGCGATCGAGCAATTGCCCGCATAAACCTTACCCGCAGATGTCAACTAGGGATTACAGAAACAAAAGCCACCTCTGCGGGCTAAGATTTAAGACACAGTTAAAAATTTGTGTGTGGGGGAAAGCATGGATTCATTAAAAGGGCGAGATTTATTAAGTCTGGCAGATTTAAGCATAGATGAATTAAATTATTTGCTGGATCTAGCAGCCAGTTTAAAATCGGGAATGGTCAAGCTGAAACGCAATAAAGTTCTCGGCTTGTTATTTTCCAAAGCTTCAACGCGAACGCGGGTAAGTTTTACGGTAGCAATGTATAAATTGGGAGGGCAAGTGATTGACCTCAATCCCAACGTTACACAAGTCAGCCGCGGTGAACCTTTGGTAGATACAGCCAGGGTTTTAGACAGATATTTAGACATTTTGGCGATTCGGACTTTCGAGCAAAAGGACTTAGCAACTTTTGCCAATTATGCCAAAATTCCTGTGATTAATGCGCTGACAGATGACGAACACCCATGTCAAGTGCTAGCGGATTTAATGACAGTAAAAGAGTGTTTTGGCAAGTTGGAAGGGGTGACTTTGACTTACTTGGGCGATGGCAATAATATGGCAAATTCGCTGATGTTGGGCTGTGCAATGACGGGAATGAATGTCAGAATTGCTTGCCCTCAAGATTTCCAGCCGAATGCTGAGATAGTGGAAAAAGCTAAGAATATTGCTAATGGAAAAACAGAAGTTACTGTGACGGCGGACGCAGAAGCTGCGGTGAAGAATGCTCAAGTGATTTATACTGATGTTTGGGCGAGTATGGGACAGGAAGAGGAAGCAAAAATCAGGATTCCTTTGTTTAAGCCATATCAGGTAAATGAACAATTGCTGAAATTAGCAGATAAGAATGCAATTGTATTGCACTGTTTGCCCGCACACCGGGATGAAGAGATTACCGATGCAGTGATTGAAGGCAGTCAATCGCGCGTTTGGGATCAAGCAGAAAATCGGATGCACGCTCAGCAAGCTTTGCTCGCAAGCATTCTGGAAAGCGATTAGGAATTAGCTAAAAATTAGTCTGTCGGGGGATCAAATCGACCTGATCGCTACTTTTTGCAGACCGCTTCCGTTATCATTTCATTTGAACCAGGATTATTGGCAACCAGCCTGTAATTATCCGTTTCAACCATGATTAATTGCAATCTCTTAAGTAAAAGAAATGAATCACATCACTACTACAGACTTACTCGAAAATCTCAAATGGCGATATGCCACCAAACAGTTCGATCCAGCCAAAACAATTGCTCCAGAAATCTGGACAGCTTTAGAAGATGCGTTAGTGTTAACACCATCTTCTTATGGGCTTCAACCTTGGAAATTTCTGATTATTACCAGCTCGGAACTTAAAGAACAGCTCAAGCCCCTCTCCTGGAATCAGTCACAGGTTACTGATTGCTCTCATTATGTCGTTTTCGCGATTAAAAAGAATCTCACTGCCGAGGATGTCGATCGCTTTATGGCCCGCACTGCCGAGGTGCGGGGCGGGACTGTAGAGGCAATGGCAGGATATCGGAGTCTAATCGTCAGTGACTTGGTTGATGGTGGTCGCAGTTTTCATATCAATGAGTGGTCAACGCGCCAAACTTATATTGCACTGGGCAACTTTATGACCTGTGCTGCATTGCTTGGTGTTGACACCTGTCCAATGGAAGGAATTGAACCTGTCAATTACGATCGCCTGTTGGGTCTTTCTGCAAAAGGCTTTACTACCGTCGTAGCTTGTGCGGCTGGCTATCGCTCTGAAGCAGATAAGTATGCTTCACTCGCAAAAGTAAGATTCCCTAAGTCAGAAATCTTAGAAACTTTATAGAACCCATTTGGTATCTTCTTGAGCGAACTATATGGTTTTGAGGGGATCGTTTTACCAGAGGATTTAATACCAGAGTCAGGACTTTAAGCTAACAGGCATCAAACCAGATACAACCTAGATACCTCAAAGGCTTGTGAGACAACAAAAAGATCCTACATGGGTTCTATAAACCCGGGATACGCTGTAAGTCGATCGCAATAGCGCACCTCGGCGCACCCTAAAAAGATATTAAGAGGCTCCGAAATTCACTTTTGTGACTTCACCTGCGACAACATTAACAGTTTGTTGAATCTGACTGCTATCAACCTTTAACTGATAAGTTCCCGGAGAAAGCTCGATCGCCCCAAACCATCCTTTACCATCGGCGCGCAGTTGACGCACCTTAGCAGCAGCATCGATCGACTGCAATGTCAAGCTCGCACCGTCGCAAGTTTGAGTGCACTGCTGCAAATTTCCGGCGATCGCACCTGTAGTCGGCCGCGACTTCCAAGGCATATCGGGAACGGCTGCTGCTGTCGCCCACACAGGCTGAGTTTCATAGGTTTTGCCCGTCGCAGCGTCAACGTATTGACTCGGCTGCGACAGCGCGGTGTAAAACAAATCGTTGCTTTGGGGAACGTATTTCCAAGGCTGGCGGGGCAAATCACCGCTACCGCCCGATCGCAATTCCACATTCGTGTACACGTTGCTGCTAGCGTAGGAATAAAGCACCGTACCCGCTACGTGATTTCCTTTCGCAGAAGGCTGTTCGGCGCGGCGTACCTGCGCTAGGGTATCTTCGATGTAGTTGAGGTAATTGCCCGGGCCGATCGCAATTTGGCGGTTGTACTGGTGGTCTTTGGCGAACTCGATCCAGCGGTCATAAGCGAGTTTTTGCGATCGTTTGTACTCGCGCTGGTAAGTCATCGGCATCGCCATGTCTATGATCCCTTCTTCCAGCCAAGCGCGCCAATCCTGCAATACTTCTTTGTAAGGCTGCGTTTGATACCACCCTGCATCGTTTTGCGGGCCGTCTCCCCAGGCGATCGTGGCGGCGGTAATTTTAACGCGCGGTTTAATCGCAAGGCTTTCTACATAAAGCTTCCGGACTAAATTTGTCACCTGGTCGCGCCGCCACTGCATCCACGCGGGATCGGTGGGTGCGGGTTTGCCCGATCGACCTGTTTGCTGATTGAAACGGGCGATCGCAGTCGGATTGTAGCCCCAAGTCGGCCCGCCGTAGCGCACGTAATCCAACTGTACGCCGTCCACATCGTAGCGCTTGATCAAGTCCAAATAGACGGAAACAGTATAATCTACGGCGTCTGGATGGCCGGGATCGAGGAAACCGGGTGATTCCCCCCCGTAAGTCAGCATCGCCCAATTGTCATTTCCTGGGGCAGAAGGCCCGTGTTGTTGCCAAACGTGACCGGCGGGAAGTTTGGCGCCCGAAACCACCGGCAGCGTCACCATCCAAGCGTGTACTTCAATGCCCGCAGCGTGGGCTTTATCAATCAAATCTTGCAGGGGATCGAAACCGGGGGGAACGTTGGGATCGAGGGTGCGGGGTTCGATCGCACTCGTGTAAAAAGCATCGCCGCGGCGGCGGACTTGGGCGACGATCGCGTTGGCATTTGCCCGCTGCGCGTCTGCGATCAATTTTGTGACTTCTTGAGGGGTTTTGAAGCCGGGGTTGAAGGCGTCCACCCAGAAGGCCCGAAATTCGGCGGTTTGGGTTTGCGGGGGCATAGTTGCGTTAGCGAAGCCCTCGAAGAGGATCGCGCGGGATGGGAAGTTGGAGAACCAACCAGGAGTCAGCAGAAAACTAATTGTTAAGCCAATCAGGAACAAGCTTGACAAAAAGAATGTTTTGGTATTTCGCATCAGAAATGTGTGAGAGAGCGTTTAACAGTCCTTTACGGACTTTTGGTTTGAGCGTCCGCTTGACATTTTCGCACAATGGTACATTTATTGGGCAGATCGGTAAATAGTTGAGTAATACCGCTGGGAGAGTCGAGAATGAGATTAAAATTCACCTGGGCAAAATGGGCGATATTTTCCGATCTTTCAATATAGCGGTTGAGCCAGTAAATTGAATCCGCTACACCACTTAACATAGTTTTACAGGCTAAATAGGGTTTTAATGATTTTAATTTTGGCTGTATCAATGCCACATTCAAGTTTGGAAATAGGAGTTAGGCTTTTCCACTTGCCTTTATTCGCGGTGAAGATAGCATCGGCAGTTTTTTCGGCATCAATATTTTCAAAGCCGCCTATTTTATTAGTTGATAAGTAATTGAGACGATCGAAAATCTCATCTCTTGATGCACGTTTCACGCTGACTGCTTCAGGCGGTGGCGGCGGCGGTGGTGGCGGTGATATAGAAAATACTTTAGCAATAAAATCTAATCTCGCTTTCGTCAAACCACATTGTAACTTAGTCAGAGGGGTGAAATCTGACCATTGCTCGCGGTTAGAATCTACAATTTTAATGGCAGTTTCAATTGGTTTTACATTCTTCCAATTATGCTCTTTAACTAAGTATTTAAGTACAGCTATAATAGTATCTTTTGATGCTGTACTCAGATTGACTGTAGGATTTGCTTCTCGCGCTAGAATCTTCGCTTGTTCAATATTTGATGGTTTTGGGTCAATGACAATGCACCATGCTCGCTCTAATTGAGCTTGTTTAGCAACAGCATAGACAAAGTTATTGCTCACAACTTCATACTGATAATCGCCTGTTTCTTTGACGATAATCGGAATCCAATTGCGATTACCCGATTGTAAAATGGCTTCGGCTGCTCCGGCAATAATAAACTCTGACTCAGAGCAGGATTCTGCTGATTCAATTTTAGCTAACTCCAAGTGCATTAACTTACCGATGTTTTCTGAATTATTCATACAAGAAATACTCCCTAGCTAATTTTAAGTAATATTCAGCGGCTTTTTTGTGTTGAAACACCGCTGGTTTTCGAGAAAAAGCTGCACTTGAAACAACTTCATATTCTGGAACACTGAATATAGTTGTGTCAATCACCGTTTTTGTAGAGTTAGGCCAATAATAGGGTAACAAATTAGGATCAAGAATATAATTCTCTCCTTTCTTCAGTGTAAGAATTGCTTTAATTTCTGCATTTGCTCTTTTGATTGATGCCTCAGTTTCTTTATGTTTATTGAAAAATATCGGCAAGGCAATAGGGCCACCGTCTTGCCTAAGCTTCTTAACTTCAGGTAAGAATCCTTTAATCACTTTAGCAGCATTTTTTAAAGATGAAAAGTTATTGTGTTCTGTTGGCATGAGGATTACATCGGAAGCTCTCACACAGCTTTTACTAAAAAAAGTCCAGTTCGTAGGCGCATCAATTAAGATGTAATCATAATCACGAACAAAAATATCAAGCAAATCTCGCAGCCTTGCTGAACCTTTCTCAATTTTTGCTTCCTCCTCATAACTCATGAACTTCGATAATCCTGAATCAGAGGGGATGACATCAAACACCTTAACTAATTGACCTGCTTTATTCTTCAGATTAAATGTTTGAATAGTTTCTTTAACATTAAGTGCTGTCTTACGCAGGCAATCAGATAGTTTGACTTTTCCCTCCTGTAAGCCTAATGAATCTGTTAAATCTCCTTGTTGTGGATCGAAGTCAACAACAAGCACTTTTTTCTGCTGTTGTCGAAGAATCGCAGCCAAGTTGATTGTCGTTGTAGTTTTTCCCACGCCTCCCTTATCATTATAGATGCAAATTGTTAAAGCTTGGGGTGGATTTTCCAGCAATTTCTTAAGTCGAGTAATAATCTCAATGATATTATCTTTGGTTATCCTCATGCAGTCAGTAGCAGGCAATACGATTTTACCATGTTTACGGAATAGCTGGATATCTGTTGAGTTAGTGATCATACCCCATTGAGATGTTGGGCACTTAGGATCAAGAAGATAACGTGTTATCTGTTCTTTAGCTTTTTTGTAGGTGGGAGTACCTTCTGCTAAGTTATTGATTGACTTTCCTGATACTCTCCCTTTAACTTCAATGATTAAGTAGGGGTTAATCTTAGAAACTGACAATTTATCCTCATCGTGATTCTTGCGAGCAGCAAAATCAGCCGAACCCTTCCCTGTTTTAAACTGTTGTACCCACTCATCAGAGCTGAATCCAAGTGCATTTAGAAGGCGTTTGACAAATCGATCTTCGACTTCTGGCTCTTCTGCATTCTCTGAAATACTATCTAAAACTTCATTCCAGTTGATAGTTGTCATAACTTACACCTAGATACTTAAGTAAAATCATAACGCTTGGTTTCAGTTTGTGTCATCGTTAGCTACCTCCCGATCTAGCTATATGAACAGTCAACATACTTTGGGATAACTTATATATTTTATAGTGCGCTTGACATTTTTGCACATCGGTGCAATTTTGGGCGAAAATAAACTAAACTCGCGCTCGGTAACATCACCTAATTTTCTGGATAATTTCTTGAACAGTGAAGGATACGGAGAATTTCTACGCTTTCTTCTTTTACTCGATAGATGATGAGATAAGAGGTATTGGAAATGACAAGTTCTCTAGTAGCTTCTGGGCGACCAACTCTACCCATAAAAGGAAACTCGGCGAGTTGACATACAGCACTCTGAATCCTTAAAATTAATTGGCTTGCTGCCTCTGGATCGTCTTTGACAATATATGCGTGAGCCTGTTCTAGATTTCCCAAAGCTTGTCGCAGCAACTTAATTTTTATTAGTCAACTTGGCAACAACTACTTGGACTTCATCATCGCTGGCAAAGTCTCCAGCTTCGGCCTCGGCAACGCCTTTATTAATCTCATCAAGCAGCCATTGATAGATGTCCAGGTAAGAAGCGATCGCTTCGTTCAAAACATAAGTTAAATCGCGATCGGTGACAGTAGCGATCGCCTTCAGCGCCTCTTTTTTTTCGCTATCAAGGAGAAATGTAAAACTTTCTTGACTCATGGCTGCCCTTTGCGGTTATGGGAAGAGAGTAAACTGGTACTATGATAGCGTATAGATTCCTATTTTGGGGAAAATAAACTGAACTCGCGATCCTCTTCGAGGGCTTCGCTAACGCACTTTTTGAACAAATGATACTACCGCACTTTCAAACCCTAGCCCTTCCGGGTAACAGCTACTCAACTGCAAGCAATTTACTCGATCGAGTAGATAGCTGGCGCCAAGAAGCAACCCGAAAGTTGCAGCAAAGCCAGAGAGGAGAAAAAGGACAATTTTTAACACCTTCCTCAGTCGCAAGTTTGATGGCGGGAATGTTTGAATTTAACTGTCCCGATATATCGCTTTTAGATGCCGGTGCAGGAATTGGTTCCCTGTTAGCAGCCGTTGTTTGCGAGCTTTCTCAGCGCCCAAACAAACCGCACAGCCTGCACGTTACAGCTTATGAAATTGACCTTATTTTGATTGAATACCTCAAGCAAACTTTAGAATTGTGCAGTATAGAATGTCAGCGTTTTGGGATATCTTTTACCTGTGAGGTTCGCGAAATAGATTTTATTCAAGACAGCGCCGATATGTTGCAGCCCAATCTATTTACACAACCAGTAAAACGGGAATTTACCCATGCAATTATCAATCCTCCCTATGCCAAAATAGACGCTAAATCCCAAGCCCGAACCTTGCTGCGTTCTATAGGACTAGAAACCAGCAATCTCTACGCTGGCTTCACAGTTGCTGCCGCTCACCTCCTCAAACCAAAGGGTGAATTAGTGTCGATTACTCCCCGCAGCTTTTGCAACGGTTTATACTTTCGAGACTTCCGCAAAGTATTCCTTCAAATGATGGCTTTGCGCCAAGTACACATCTTTGAATCCCGACAGTTGCCATTTCGCGATGATGCGGTGCTGCAAGAAACTATTATTGTGCGCGCCACCAAACAAATAGAACAGCCAGATACTGTACTAATTACCTCAAGCAGCAGCGTGGGCGACGACCTGGTTTTGTCTCACCAACTGCCCTATACCGCCCTAATTAATCCCAATGATTCCGAGCAATTTATTCGGATTTTACCGGATTCTGTCAGCCAGAAAGTAGTCGAGCAAATGGCTCAATTTACTTGCACCCTAGAGGAATTAGGTTTAACAGTTTCTACCGGAAAAGTTGTAGATTTTCGTGTTCGCTCTGACTTGCGGCTAGAACTGGAAAACGGTACAGTTCCGCTGATTTATCCCGCCCACTTCTCGGCTGGCGGTGTTGAATATCCCACAGCAACGAGAAAGCATCAAGCTTTAGCTGTCACCGAAAAAACTGCTGCACTCCTCGTACCTAACGAACATTATGTTTTGAGCAAGCGCTTCTCGTCAAAGGAAGAGAAAAAGCGAATTGTTGCAGTTGTCTGGGATGCCAATAAAATTAATAGTTCTAGCGTTGGTTTTGAGAACCATTTGAATTACTTTCACCAACAGGGACGCGGATTAGACCTCACCCTGGCGCGGGGATTGGCTGTTTATCTAAATTCGAGTTTGGTAGATGCGTTTTTCCGACTGTTCAACGGACACACTCAAGTTAATGCTACGGATTTACGCAATTTGAAGTATCCTACTGTAGAGCAATTACTTTTACTTGGCGCTCAAATAGGAGAAATATTTCCTAGACAGCGGGAGATCGATCGACTTGTCGAGACACAACTGCTTAACGCGACAAATCCGTTAGAAAATAGCCCAATGACCATCAAGAACCGTATTGATGAATCTCTAGAAATACTTGCAGCGCTGGGTTTTCCAAAAGGTCAGCTTAACGAAGGTTCCGCCTTAACCCTTCTGGCTTTGCTTGACCTCAAGCCAAAGGATGCTTGGGAATTGGCAAAATCTCCACTTCGGGGAATCACACCCATTATGGAATTTATGGAGCAGCAGTACGGTAAAAAATATGCACCAAATACGCGGGAAACTGTGCGCCGCCCGACTGTGCATCAGTTTCTAGATGCAGGTTTAATTGTTGTTAATTCTGACAGTCCCGAACGTCAGGTGAATAGTCCAAGAACGACATATCAGATAGAAGAAAGTGCTTTGGAACTGCTGCGAACTTATGAAACTTCTGACTGGGAAAAAAATGTTCGCGCTTACCTCGTTCATATTAACGGAGAAAAATTTTTGCAGGGTTATTCCAAAAATATAAATATTTTTGAGTCAAAAGGATGCTAAAATGCACTATTTATATGGCTGCCGCTGGCATCGGAATGGCATATACTGTGATGCCAGGGGTTGAATTGACCGGAATTGTCGATCGCACTCAGTAAATCAAATAAGTAACTAGGTAAAATATCTCTGCAATGGAAAAAAAGCATAACGCTGGATTGTGGGTATCAGTATTATACTTCGCTCAAGGTCTCCCTTACACCGTCGTTAATTTAATGTCGGTGATTTTTTTGAAAGGTATGGGAACCAGCAACGAATTGATCGGATTGACAAGTCTTTTGTCTTTTCCTTGGGTGTTAAAAGGTTTGTGGGGCCCGGTAGTTGATTTGTATTCAACCAAACGCAAATGGATTTTAACAACCGAAATCATTTGTGCTTTTCTGTTTGCTTTCCTAGCTTTTGGTGTATTGACACCGGCACCGATTATTATATCACTTGTGATCTTTACGGCGATCGCCTTTGTGTCAGCTACTCACGACATCGCCATTGACGGATTTTATTTAAACACTCTCAATAAAGACCAGCAAGCTTTGTTTGTCGGGGTTCGCAACACGGCTTATAGAGGTGCTGTCATTGCGGGTAGCGGTGTATTGGTGTTCTTAGCGGGGAAACTCGCCGAACAGCATTTAGTCACCGGAAATACAGGCGACACCAAAATATATCAAAACATTCCGCTGTCACTTTTCGGTTCGGATTTTAGCGTGTCTGCGCTTAACTACGGATGGGCGACAGCCTTTGGCATTTGTGCGATTATGTTTGTGCTGATATATCTTTTTCAGCGGTGGTATCTTCCCTATCCTCGCAATTACGATCTGGAATCCGACACTCCTCAACAAAGAACCAGCTTTATCGAAGCATTCAAAACTTATTTTCAGCAAGATCAAATAGGATGGATTGTGGCTTACGTCTTGATTTTTCGCTTGGGCGATGCCTTGACGTTTAAAATGGCTCCGCCATTTTTAATGGATAAAGTGGAGGAAGGAGGATTAGCAGTTTCTACATCGGACATGGGTCTGTTATCGGGTACGATCGGGGTAATGTTTCTGTTAATTGGAGGTTTGCTGGGGGGCTATTTAATTGCAAAACAAGGATTGAAAAAATGGATGTGGCCGACGGCAATTCTGCAAAATTCAACTAACGTGCTGTATTGGCTGTTGGCAATCAATCAGCCGGGAATTGAATGGGCTTATGCTGTAAACTCGATCGAGCAATTTACTTACGGACTTGGCGTAGCTGCCTATACAGTGTTCTTGATGCGGACTGTCCGCCCTGAATACGAAGCATCCCACTATGCAATTACAACGGCTTTTATGGCCGCTGGAGTGCTGATTCCGGGTGTTTTTAGCGGCTACTTGCAGGCGAGTCTCGGCTATCAAAATTATTTTTTGATGAGCGCGCTGGCTGTGATTCCCGGTATGCTGACCATTTTCTTTCTGCCCCTAGAAGATGAGAAAAAATTAGCATCCATGCCCAGACCTGGACTTGACGATTTCGAGTGAACGAACCTGACGGTCAACTGAGTACAGTTAGACCGCAGGCTTCTTTTTCCTTTTTTGCAAAGGCTTTTTTGAGTGACGGAGTTCCCCCGCCACTTTCGCAACTTAGACCAATCTTTTTTATAAGTTTGGCTGAATTCTCATCGCGATCCAAAGATTCTCCACACTGACAAGAATGCCATCTATCTGACAATTCTTTCGGTACTTTGTTAAGGCAATTCCAGCAATGCCCAGATGTGCCTTTGGGGTCAACAAACAGAACAATTTTACCTAACTTCCAAGCAACATACTTGAGGACGCTGGCGAATTGCCCATGAGCAACATCAAGCATTGATTTATTCAAGCCACTTTTAGCTGATTGACCATTCGGCAAGTAAACTAAATTACCGTTGTCAATGTCAGTCTTCGGCTTGGCACGTCTAGTCAGGTTTTTGACACTCAAATCTTCAACAACTAAAACATCACATTTACCGAATAGCTCATGTGCCGTTTTAAACTGAAAATCCAATCTAGCTCTAGCTACAAACTGATGGAGTTTAGAAATCCTGTCCTTGATAACTTTCCAAGGCTTGGAACCCTTCATTTTTTTAGCTAACTTCGTTTGAAGTGTTGCCAATCTCTGGGCCGACTTCCTCAATAATTTAGGATTTTCAACTCTTTCGCCATTAGAAAGATAAACGTAATTAGTAATTCCCAAGTCGATACCAACAGTATTTTCATCAGTCGGTTGAATTTCTGCAACCGTTACGGGAACCGTCTTATCTCCTAGCGTCAGGGAAATATACCACCCATCCGCTTCTCTGATAACCGTTCCCGTCTTAACCTTAAATCCTGTTGGTATTGAACGATGGAAAACCATAGGCACTTGACCTATTTTCGCCAGGTTAATACAAATCCTATTTTGCTCATCTTTAGCAATATCTAAGTTGTCTAATTGAGAGTAAGTGAAAGATTTGTAGTAGTGAAACCCTTTGAACTTGGGTTTGCCTCTACGATTGCCATTTTTGTCCGGCGTGGTGAAATTTGAAAAGGAAGTTTCCACCCTGTTTACAACATCCTGCAAAACCTGCGAATCCAACACTTTGTAATCAGGAAATAGTTTTTTAGTGTTTTTCAGGTCAGCAAGCTGTATGGTTTGCCACTGGACGTATCCGCCTTCAATGTTCGAGAAAATGTCACCTTTTCTGGTCAAAGGATTGCCTGACTCATCCTTTTTTCTACCATCTCTAGTCTGCACCCTAGTTAAGGGAATATTTTGATAAATCTCCTCAACAGGGACTATAGAAAGAATCAAGGGGCAGGCATTGATAGGTGTTCTCGTGGCTTCCCACCACCTAAATCTTTCGCCGAGTCGGTAGTTGTACTGCCGACGACAGAGTTCTAAATGAGCCACAATTGTTGCTAGTTGGGCTTTTGTGGGTTTGAGGCGGTATTTGTATGTCAGTTGCATTGGAAACTTCCTTTTTTCGACCTACTTTAATGTACCATTTTTTCAATTTAATGTTTAGAAAGTACATCAAAGTTAAAGGTACTTGCAATGTCTAATTGTCGGCTTCCGTCCCTCCATCCGACGCTTCTGGACATCACGCTCGGTAATTCCCAACGGGGTACTTCGCGCAGCGCTCAGATTAATCCCCTTTAAATATACCGAGGGACTTCCCGGCTGATAGTTAATATCAAGTCCGATCGCTATAATTATCAGATCCGGGTGGGGCGGGTTTACCCGCGTTGCACAATTTGAGGATGATTCTTGTGGGGAGTAGGGTTAGCCGTCCCGCCTGCTGTGAAAATATACTGGACGGGCGGGACGCCCATCCCACAAAGCAATCAAAATCATCGCCCAATTATGCAACGCCGGTTTACCAATGTCTGCACTAATTTTTCGAGATTTCGGTGAATCCGCCCCTGCTGGAATATTGATGTTTTTAATCATCGAACGAGTATAAATTCTGTGCGCTTGCGTTCATAAGACAAAATAAGGACACAACAATGTTGTGTCCCTACCGAATATCTGTATTGCCAGCCGCCAACTAAATCGCAATAAAATCGCTAGCTGTTAGCGGACTACTGGGAATGCCAGGAATACTGGCAAGAACTTCGCCGTTACTGGCAATTTCAATCGTCGTTATAAAATCGCCTGGAGTAACTCTCAATTGGTTGAAGCTCAAACCTCGGCTCAAACCGATTAAATCTTCACCCTTTTGAAAGTCTACAAATGTATCTGTACCGGCACCTGCTCCTAACACCAATACGTCGCGTCCCGCGCCACCAATTAAGAGATCAGCACCCGCTGCGCCAATGAGTGTATCGTCTCCTTCTCCACCGCTCAAATTGTCATCCCCTTTGCCACCGAATAGCTGGTCGTTGCCGCTGCCACCGCTGATAATATCGTTGCCTTTGTTGCCGATGAGAGTGTCGTTTCCCCCACCGCCATTCATAATATCGTCCGCTGCAAAACCTGATGCTGTATTGTTGGCATCGTCGCCTACTAAATTATTAACTTGGGATAGATCGAGAGCAGTTTTCATTGCCACAACGTTTGCTAAAAAGGAGCTTCCCGGAGCGGTTCTTAATTGTTCTAAACTGCTGCGCGATTCCAGCGATGCTCCCAAGGCAGGCAGTGCAAAGTCTAAGCCAGCTAACAGTTCTAAATAATCGGAATCTGTGAAAGTGAAATCAGGGCGGTTCAACTGGTCTACAGAGATTTCGGCCTGAGTTAAGCCGGGAGGAGGAGCAGTTAACAAACCGCTTTGGGTGTGCTTGTCCAAGACAAGTAGTGGGTTGATAATCGGGTTAGTAAATGTTTGAAGAACTACTTTTCCGGGGAGAAAAGCTTCTCCTCCCAAACTCACAAAATCGCCGCTAACTATGTAGTGAGTTACATTTTTTCCGGCGCCGACTTTCTGCTTAAATGTATTGACGGTGCTCTGAGCAACTCCGGGAGAATTGAAGGTGACAACATCTCCGATCGCAGATGTGAATTCTGTTGCGGCTAGTTGCGTTAAAGCACCCCCCAAGCTGTGTCCGAGAAGGTCTGGGAGCAAGCGACGAGGGTTTTTTGCTGTGTCTTGACCGATTTGTGTCAGCCAATTTCCTAATGCCTGTTTGTTGGCTTCAAATTGGTTGAAACCGACGCCGCGCTTGTCTGCGTTGGCAAGATCGTCTGTGGGCGAGTCGGTGCCGCGAAATACCAAAACAGGCGGTTTGTCTGGGGTGGTGGAAATTAAGCCGATCGCGTGAAATCCAGTTCCGGGATCGTCAAAGGTGCGATCGATTTGATAGCCCGCAGCACTCAAGCCTGTTTGAACTAAAGTTTGAGACTGGGGGTTGTTATCTATGTAAGCAAGTTGCTTGGCTATAATTTCGTAAGCGGCGGGGGAGGATGGCATATTTTTTTATTTCCTGTCGTTAGATTGGGAATTAGTGTGTAAGCTACTTAATTAAGTTTACTGTAAACTTCGGTTATTTACCATATTAATTGGTCATTTTGAGGGGCTTTTTAGGGGCAAATTGATAGACATTTTTTAAGACAAAAAAATATCACGCTACAAAACCCAGGAAGGTTTAGCGCCACCAAAACTACAAATTTTTCTCGCCCTAAAGCTATACAAAATCTACCCGCGTAAGATCGCTGGCAACTACCCCTCTGAGAGTAGCAAGAATTTCGCCAGTAACCGGGATAGTAATTAAAGCTCCGTCACCACCTTGGGTTACTCTAATTTGAGGAAAAGTTAGACCCCGCGACAGTGTAATTAAATCTTCACTGTCTTGAAAATCTAAAATCACATCGGCTCCGCCACCGGATTCCAATACAAAGCGATCGCGCCCCGCACCACCAATTAAAAAATCGTTGCCAAACTCGCCGGAAACCAAATCGTTTCCGTCGGCACCCTCCAAATAATCGTTATCTCTGCCGCCGTACAAGAAGTCATCGCCATCACCACCGATGATGCTGTCATTACCTCGATTGCCTCTGAGAGTATCGTTACCGCCGTTGCCGATAACTGTATCCTCTCCAGGGCCCCCCGTAGCAGTATTGTTGCGAGCGTCGCCTGATAAATAATTGGGTTGTAAGGGAGCTAAACCATATTGCATTTCTCTGATGAACTGCACAAAAGAAAATTCTGGTGCTGTTCTCACACTCTCTGCACCGCCTCTGCTTCTGATGGCGACTGACACATTGGGCAGGGCGAAATTCATCGCAGCGATAAACTCGTTAAAATCTGAATCGTTGTTATAAGTAAATTCAGGACTGTTTAATTGTTCTACGGAAATTTGCCTCTGCAAAAAACCCACGGGCGGAGTAGTTAACAAATTTTCAGTTCGATGTTTTGCCAAAACAGTTAAGGGATTAATACTCGGGTCTGTAAAACTTTGGATAAATACTTTACCCGGAATAAATGTTTCGCCAAACAAGCTGACTACATCTCCGCTGACAATGTAGTGAGTGACATTTTTGTTGCCGACTCTGCCGAGATTTCTCCGAAAAGTGTTGAATGTACTCGCTGATACTCCCGGAGAGTTGAAAGTAAAGATATCGCCGGTCAGAGATGTGTATTCCGTTGCTACAATTTGAGCGACTGCTCCGCCCCAACTGTGTCCGATGACATCGGGCAATAATTTGTTGGGGTTTTTACCAGTATTTTGACCGATTTCTGTGAGCCAATTTTGGATATTATCTTTGTTCTTTTCAAATTCAGGTACACCAATGTCCCGCGAGTCGGAAAAGATAGCGTCGCCGTCGATGAAGTCTGTACCTTTAAATACGAGGGCGGGCGGGTTTTCGGGATTGGATGATCCGAACCCGATCGCATAAAAGTTTGTTTCTGGGTCGTCGAATATGCGATCGATATAGTAGCCATTAGTATCCAGGAAACTCGAAACTTCATTTTGCTCGCTCGGCTTTTGATTCAAAAAAACAATTGATTTAGCCAGAGCTTCATAAACAGCAGGCGAGGCAGCCATAATATTATATTTTGTGTTTGTTGGTATTTGCGATCGCTCTCTTCTTGAGCTAAGTGTCCAATCAACCATTATAGCTGACAAGATTTGTATGGTACACTTGATAATATCAACTCAAGAATAAAGTTTTTGCGGTTATGGGTATCATTCGTCAATACATTGCTCCATTTATAGCGGTATTAGTATTTTTCGCGGCTCTGGTAGCAGTCAGTGCTCGCATCTTTTTGCCTGGTGACATGGCTGCCCCGGCACCGATTGAGGAAGCGATCCCCCAAAAGCAAGCGGCAGTAGTGAATCCAATTTTCTTGGGGCTAAATTATTCAGCTTTCCGTGTCCGCTGAGCTGATGTCTGCTCAACTAATACCGGGCTACCGGCTGCGCTCAGGATCGGGACTCGATCGGGCAAAACTGGTAAAGTTTATGCACCGGACTTACCAAGAGCTTTACCCTGATGGGGAATTGGGACATTTGGCTCAAACTGTCGAGCAGTATTTTTCTAACCAGACGCCGGTTTGGTGGGTAGAGTGCCAGAAAAACACCCAGGAAGAGGCAGAAATTTTGCCCGTGCTTCCCTCGCAGTATCTCAATCCCCAATCTCAGGCGCAAAATCTCCAATCGGTTGTCGGATGTTTGTGGTTGGGAAATGCGATCGACCAAACCACCGGAGAACGCTATGCTCACATTTTTTTGCTGTACGTAGCACCGGAACATCGCCGTCTAGGAGTCGGTGCAGCTTTAGTTATTCATGCTGAAAATTGGGCGCGGGAAAGAGGCGATCGGCAAATTGGTTTGCAAGTATTTCTGAGCAATCAGCCTGCGGTGAATCTCTATCAAAAATTAGGCTATCAAACTCATTCCCTCTCAATGCTCAAGTCTCTTTGAAATATAAATTCTACTGGTTCGGAATCAGGGCTAAAGTCCTGATTCATCCAAATTAGGAGGACTTCAGTCCTCACTACAAACTTAAGTAACAGCAGAGATATTCGTTTGTAGTAAGGATTTTAGTCCTGATTCATCCAAATTAGGAGGACTTCAGTCCTCACTACAAACTTAGGTGACAGCAATTATGAGGACTGAAGTCCTCGCTACCAACTTAGGTGACAGCAGAGGTATTTGTTTGTAGTAAGTCCTATGTTGCACCATTCTCAATTAGCCTTTTATGAACAGGCAAGATGCCTGTTCCACAACAGACAAATTTTCTTGTGGAACAGGCATCTTGCCTGTTGCTGACAATGGTGCAATATCTCAGTAGTAAGGTACTGCGCGTGCACCCTACAATTATTGACTGCTGACTGCTGACTGCTGACTGAGTTGCTTAGGAGCATCCTCTGTGCGGTAAAGTTTTTTTATGAACAATAACGACTACTCCAACGCCCTTGATACTGACACGGAACTGGAAAGCCCTTTGGAGCAAATTTATGACTCCGAACCCCCGCTGCCAGATCCCGAGGAAATGCTGCCTTTGCTGGAATCCCCGGAACCTCAGCACCGGATGATTGCGGCGCGGGCTTTTTGCGAAGTGCAGGACGATCGAGCAATTTCGCATTTAATTAATTTATTGAGAGACGGTTGCCCCTTGGTGCGGGTGAGCGCGGCTTATGCGTTGGGGCGAAATCCGAGCCCCGATGCTGTGGAACCCCTGATTCTTCAACTTAACTGCGACTGGAACGGTTACGTTCGCAAAGGGGTAGTTTGGGCCTTGGGAAATTGCAGGGATCACCGCGCTTTGCCATCTTTAATTGATGCTTTGAGAACTGATATTTCGGCGGTGCGTTTGTGGGCGGCGAGTTCTCTGGGTCAAATGGCAAAAGTTGGTTACTATGTGGTGATTGCTGCGATTCCGCCGTTGATTGAAGCGCTGCGGGGAGATGCTGTGTCTGCTGTGCGAAGTAATTCCGCTTGGGCGATCGGGCAACTGGCACGCGAATTGCCGAATAATATCGTGTACGCTGGGGCGATCGATGGTCTGATTGAAGCTTTAGAAGAAGATGAAGATATGGGCGTGCGGGAAGATGCTAAATCTTCACTCTTGCGAGTCGGCGACCCGCGAGGTTTGCAGATAATTGAAGACTTAGAAATGGAAGGACTTTTGTGATATAATTACTATCATTAAACATCTTTACTAATTACTAATTATGGAGTTCATCAACCCTAAGACGGATTTTGGCTTCAAAAAAATCTTTGCTTCGCCCCAAAGCAAAGAAGTTTTGATGAGCTTTCTCAATGCTATGCTCTACAACGGAGAGCCAACAATTACAGACTTAGAAATAATCGATCCCTACGCCGCGCCGGCGATTACTGGGTTAAAAGATAGTTACCTGGATGTCAAAGCAAAAATTACAGGTGACAAAACTGTAATTATTGAAATGCAGGTGATCAATGTAGAAGCTTTTACTAAGCGGGTCATCTATAACGCCGCCAAAACCTACGCAACTCAACTCAAACCGAGAGAAGGATACTCAAAATTAAATCCTCTCATCGCTCTCACGATTACCGATTTTATCCTGTTTGAAAATACCGAAAAATTCCTGTCACATTTTGTCTTCAAAGAAGTCGAAGAAAACTTCGAGTATTATCGAGAAATAGAGTTAGTGTTTCTCGAACTCCCCAAGTTTCATAAAAAATTAGAAGAAGTTGAAAATCTGATTCAAAGCTGGGTTTATTTTATCAAGAATGCTCCCGAATTGGAGGAAATACCGGATGTATTGGCATCAGTACCAGAAATTCAAACAGCTTTTAATATCGCTAACAGGTCTAATTTAAACCTTGACGAATTAGAAGCATTAGAAAAGCGGGAAATGTTCTTTGAAGACCAACGAGGTGCTGTTATCAAAGGGATGCAAGAAGGTCGCCAAGAAGGTCGCCAAGAAGGTCTAATTGAGGGACAAATAGGATTAATCTTGCGTCAAATCGCGCGGCGCACTGGCGAAATCCCACCAGAAATTCAAACTCGCATCCAGCAGCTATCTCCCGAACAATTAGAGGATTTAGGAGAAATATTGTTAGATTTTAACAGTCAACAGGATTTGATAGCTTGGCTGGAATCGGCTTCCGCATGAATTTATAACTTTTGCACTCCTGATACTAAATCCGGCTTTAATACCCCCTTAATTTTTTATTTGCCGCAGGCGGACTGTGTTTGTGTAATAGCGGTTTCAACCGCCGAGTTTCTAATCTAATAAGTCGGGTTCCCGACGCACAATCATGTCATAAAGCGGTTGAAAGCTAAACCATCCCATGCGGTGAGACCCTACTTGCTGCTGTGTTAAACGCGCACATTCTGGCTTGATGAGAATTGGTTTTCCTGCTGCTTCGGCCATTAACTGAGCTTGACAAGAACGTTCCATTGCAATAAACCACCAAGCCGCTTCATCTACTGTTTGACCTACTGTTAACAGTCCGTGATTTTGTAAGATAATGGCTTTTTTCTCACCTAAAGTTTTGGCTATGCGTTTAGCTTCTTCGATTTCCAAAACAACTCCGGTGTAATCGTCAAATAAACTTTGGTCTTCATAAAAAGAACAAGCATCTTGCGTCAGCGGGTCAAGCAGGCGGCCCAAACTCGACCAACTTTTACCGTAGGGAGAATGAGCGTGGGCTGCTGCAATTACGTCGGGGCGGGCGCTGTGCACTTGGGAATGAATGGCAAATGCTGCTTCGTTTACGGGTTTATTTCCTTCAACAACTTCGCCTTTGTGGTTGACTAAAATTAGGTCGCTGACTCGAATTAAACTAAAGTGCATTCCAAAAGAATTGACCCAGAAATGGTCGAGGTGTTCGGGGTCGCGGACGGTGATGTGTCCGGCAATTCCTTCGCTGAATCCGAAGCGGGCAAATAATCGAAAGGCGGCGGCTAAACGCTGTTTGCGGTGGCGACGTTCTTCTTCAACTGAGTTGAATGTTGGGGGTTGAAAAGTGACTTTGGGGATTTTTATTGCAACCATAGATTTGGGAATTGGGCATTGGGCATTGGGCATTGGGCATTGTTGACTGTTAACCGTTGACTGTTGACTGTTAACTGTTAACTGTTAACCGTTAACTAATGACTACTGACTACTGACTACTCACTACTGACTACTGACTTTATCTTCGCTGAGGCGCAAACCTGCGATGTTTTTGCAGTCGAAGGTGGCGTTATTGCCGGGGTGGCGCTCGATTAATTCGATGATTTGTCCGGCGGGGTTTTGCAGAAACCACTGAGTTAATGAGCCGTAATCTAAAGCTCGATCGGACAGGGGTTTGAAGTTTTTATTTTGCCATATTGTAGCAGCATTCTGCACGTTTTCGACTCGAATCGCGACGTGGTGAACTGCTGCTAATCCTCTTTCTTCCTGGAAACGGTTTTTTTGGTCGCCGGCTGCGTGGGGCGCATCTAATACTACTAAGCCGCCCGCTGGCATTAATAAGGTCATTAAATGCAGCCACAAATCGGAGGGAACGTTAATGTTTGTCGAACAAAAGTTAATCGGGAACAAGTCGGGGCCTTCGACAATTTTGGCGCCGAAGTGATAAAAAGATTCGGCGTATTTTTCGAGTTCGGCGCGGCTGGGAAATGTGATGACAAAGTGGTCGATCGCAACTTGTTCGTCGTACAGGTGTGTTTCAAACGTCCAGGTTGTTAAAAATTCGGGAGTGATAAATTTGGGGTTGAATTCCAGCAAGCCATTTTTTTCGATGAAAGGTGAGTCAAGATGGCTGTCAAGGTTGCGATCGAACTTTAGGGTTTGTAGATTCAAGTTTTTCATCTGTCTTCCCGGATGTTAACTCCGCAAAACTGCGAATTTTGTCTGCAAGCCGAAAGTTAACGCACATTTGGTGCGCCTTAATTCAAAAATAACACAAAATTTAATACTGCGAAGCCGATCGCGCGCTCGCAACTCCCAAACCTTTACACAGCAAATCTTCCCCAATCTAAAATCTAAAATCGGATGGTTTGCCGATCGCCAGCCCGGCCAACCACGCTGTAGTCCAAGCACTTTGGAAGTTGAAACCGCCCGTCACGCCGTCGATATCCAAGATTTCCCCAGCAAAGAAAAGTCCGGGACAGCGCCGACTTTCCATTGTCTTGAAATCGACTTCTTTGAGGTTGACACCGCCGCAGGTGACGAATTCTTCCTTAAATGCGCCTTTTCCGGCAATCTGATATTCGCCTTGAACGAGTTCTTGCAGGAGGCGATCGAGGATTTTGTTAGATAAGTCTGCCCAGCGTTTTTGCTCATCAATGCCGATCGAACTTGTCAAACGTTCCCACAGGCGGCGCGGCACCGGAAACGGACAGCTAGAGACAATCAATCGGTGCGACAACTGCGACTTAACCGCTAGCAGTTGCTGTCGCAAAACTTCCGCATTGTACTGGGGAAGCCAATTAATCAGCACAGAGGTTTTATAATGGCGATCGTGCAAAAATCTCGCACCCCAAGCAGATAGTTTCAGGACAGCAGGCCCGCTCAAACCCCAGTGAGTAATTAGCAAAGGCCCGCTTTGTTCTAATTTAGCTCCCGGCAATTTCACCTTAGCATTAGGAACAGAAATTCCGGCTAAATCTTTGATTCTGCTGTCGGAAATATTAAAAGTAAATAGAGAAGGAACGGGCAGTTCTACAGTATTACCTAACTCTTTTGCCCACTTATAACCCAATGGATTGCTGCCTGTAGCGAGAAGAATGCGATCGCACTTAAAACTCTCCCCGGATTTCAACTCAATTTCAAATGTAGGGGCGGTGCCCCCGTGCCCGCCCTCCAATGTTAATTTCTTTACAGAAACTACTGCATCACCGGTGCGAATTTTCACGCCTGCATCCTCAGCAGCGCGGATCAAACAGTTAACAATTGTCGCCGAATCGTCTGTAATCGGAAACATTCGCCCGTCTTCTTCTGTTTTCAACTTCACACCGTGACCGGCAAACCATTCTACAGTATCGCGGGGTTGAAATCGAGTAAAAGCACCGCGCAGAGCTTTCCCTCCTCTGGGGTAATTCTGCACTAAAACACCAGGGTCAAAACAAGCGTGAGTAACGTTGCAGCGCCCGCCACCAGAGATGCGAACTTTTGCCAGGAGTTGCCGGCCAGCTTCTAGTAAAGTGACGCGGGCCTGCGGGTAGGTTTTGGCACAGGTAATTGCACTAAAAAAACCAGCAGCACCGCCGCCAATGACTGTAATTTTGAGCATTCGATCGGACAAATTTTTTCTCGCTTATTCGGGTTCAAAATCGGATTTTGCCGCCCCGCAAGTGGGACAAACCCAATCGTCGGGGATATCTTCAAAGGGTGTACCGGGAGCTATGCCTCCGTCGGGGTCGCCTTCTGCTGGGTCGTAGACGTAATTGCAAACTGTACAAACGTATTTTTGCATTTGCTTAACTCAATTTTCTATTGTAAGCCTATAGATTGTACTTGACAACGCAACCTAGTGCAATACCACTTTCAAAAACTCATGAGACTTTCAGCCATTCCCAAATGATTAAAAATTAAGTTTTTCACAATTATAAAATCTAAAATCTAAAATCGTCAAAGCCTCTAGAACTGTGGTTCTAGAGGCTTGATTGTATTTTTTATTAGTTTAGTGCGATTAGAAGACTAGACTTTCGCTAAAGGCTTAGTCCAAACGCCGTTTTCATCTTCTTCGTACTGCTGGTGAATGGCGTCCCAAGCGGTGTGTTCCGCTTGTATCGAGTCGTTGGTTTCATCAAATGCGGCGTTGTATGATTCCATAAAGGTTTTTTGAGCTGCTTCCGACAGGTGCGATCGCACTTCTGGAGATAAGTCTGCCGGACTATTGCAGCGACCTTTGACAGCGCGCGGCAGCGTCATTTCGCTAACTGAAACTTCTTCGCCGCCGGCACTTTCTAGCAAGAGTTGAAATTCGCCCGATCGGTCGGCGGCAACTTCTGCCATCACCAGAAACTCGCCTGCTTCAACGCGGGTTTGATAGATAGTTGCTTTCTCTTCCGGCATTCCCACAGCGACTAAAGCGGAAACAAGACCCGCACCGGCCGAACCTGCGATCGCGCCGCTAGCTGCACCCAACAGTACCGCACCCAGCGGGCCCGCTGATACTACTGCACCGACAAAGGGAATAAACAGCACGCCGACGCCTGTTAGCAAACCCAAAAAAGAACCGAATAAGGAACCAAAAATCGCCCCGCTTCGGAGACCGCCTAATATCACATCTTTTTTAGTAATAAAGCCGGCAATTTTAGTTTTAGATTGAAAGTTTTTTCCCATTACTGAGATGTGGTCGCGGGAAACTCCTCGATCGAGCAACCGCCGAATTACGCCGTCTAATTGTTCTTCTTCCTTAAATACGGCTGAAACTGTTCGTTCGGCTAAATATTCCTCTGTCATTGTTCCTCCTTGATGGTTGGTAGATTACTTGTGCTGGTTTTCAGTATAGGAGGACACCGCAGGGCGATCGCATCAACCGCGAGATAGAGGTCGATGCGATCGGATATAGTTTGAGGATCTATCAAAAGAGTTAAGCAAGTTTTTAAGGGCTATCGCTCATCTATTACAAATAGTTATTCCTCTCTGATATAAGCCCCCAAATATTCCAGTTGATTTATCATTTCCTCGGCTGACTTAGCCGCCATTAGATTCAATATTCCCCGCCACTGAGCGCCTACTGAGTAATTTTGTCTAGGTACAACAATAATTCCTGAATGAGTTCTTTTTTGTTCAGCAAAAGTTCTGTGCAAACGGCAGAAATCTCCCATGTTAGAACTGTAAATGACGCGCCCTTGCTCAGTTGCCCAGATTAGCTGCTCCTCATCTGAAGAGCTAAGTTTATTCGCGTCTGAGGTAGTCATCACCTCTACAGCAGAATTACGCAAAGATTCTACCAACGAAAGGTTGCCAGAATCTTCATCAATAGAGAGACGAATTTGACTCACGATAACTTACCTGCCATGTATTCAGCTTCCCAATACTTGCACTCTTCGTAGTACGCTGCTATCTCCGCCTCAACTTCATCTTTATTAGCGTGATAATAAGCCAAGCCTGCATAAATTTGTGCTAACGTCAAATGCGGAAATTCTTCAGCAATTTTTTCAGGAGTCATTCCTGCTTTGTAGTCAATTGCTATGCTCCGCACGGACATTCTAGTTCCTGCAATTCGCGGGTGGCCGCCGCAAGTTCCGGGCGTGCGGACAATTAGCGTTCCTATATCAACGGCAGTTGTCATATTTATCTCTATTAAATTAACTTTATTTTATTGTAACTCAAATTCTCATAGAATTGATTTTAACGCAGGAGTGTAAAACGAGCGATCGCTCCGGCATCTGCCCAACATATTTTTTTTTCGCGGGTTGTGAATGTCTAAAAAAACGCTACACAGATACAGGTTCCAGTTCGATAAGTGTCACATAACTTAACTATATTTGTGTCCCATAAATACAATAATATTTAAACGCCAAGCTAGACAAAAAACAAATTTTATCTTACTCAATTTTTAACAGCGCTCTTGATGGCGCAGTTGCACAATTTCTACCCGATCGCATTTATCAAGGTTAATCAATGCCACTAGCACCCCTGTTTCCTGTCGTTCATCCCATTCTCAAATCGGCTTTTCCCGGATGTCTGTGGACGGGAGATATCAACAGCCGAGAAATTGCCCTCACATTTGACGACGGGCCGCACCGTCATCACACACCTCAACTGTTAAAAATTTTAGATAAATACGACATCAAAGCTAGTTTTTTCTGGCTGGGGTTTTGCGTGGACAGGCATCCCGAAACGGCTAAAGAAGTGTACGATCGCGGGCACTGGATCGGCCTCCACGGCTACCAGCATATATCGTTTCCCAAACTCAAAACCCACGAACTCAAACAAAGTTTAGAAGACACCCAAAAAGCAATTGCCAAAGCTTGCGATTTAGACCCAAAATTAATCCTGGACGTGCGCCCGCCCAACGGCATTTTTACGCCGCGAACATTAGAGTTATTGCAACAGTGGGAATATCGCCCTGTAATGTGGAGTGTTGTCCCGGAAGATTGGGTGCGACCGGGGGTGAGGAAAGTTATTAGTCGCATCGTGCAGCAAACTGAAAACGGATCAATTATTGTACTGCATGACGGCTATTGCGGCGGCGAAGATGTTGCAGATTCGGCGGATAAAATAATTCCCTTGCTTTTGTACAAAGGTTACAAATTCGTGACAGTCGATCGACTGTGGGAACAGAACAACATTCAAATAACAGGAAATTAAATCCATGAAAAAAAGACAGTTTATTGCATCTCTTTGTTTGGTAAGTGCCGGATGGGCGATCGAGCTTTCTCCTGCTTCGCTAAGTGCTGAAACTCCACTTGTAGTGCAGCAGCCAGCCCCTGGCGTATCCGCGCCTGCCCCAAACTCGAAAAGCCCGCAAGTGGAACTGCTAAATCCGGGAGTGGAACCACGACAGGAACTGCGTTTAAAACCAGCTATCGATGTCAAAGAAACGACAGTTATGACCGTAAAAATGGATATGGAAATATCCGCATCCGGTCGGTCTTCGCCTGCGGCTAAAATTCCTGTATCGGTGATGACTTTCGAGACAAAAGTCACTAAGATTGATCCCAACGGCGATATTCACTACGAGTTTGCTTATACTAACTCAGATATCGTCGGCGATACTGGAAATATGCCGCCAGCCGTCCGAGATGCCATGCGTTCCGCACTCAAAAGCATGGTCGGAATGAAAGGCTCTTTCATCATGGACAATCGCGGTTTTAATAAAGGAGGTAACTTTATTTTGCCCGAAAAAGCTGACAACAACCTCAAACAAATGGTTGGACAAATGTCTAAATCTCTAGAGCAACTTGCCTCGCCGCTGCCTGCAGAAGCAGTAGGAAAAGGAGCCAAATGGCGCGTTTCTTCTTCCTCGGATTTCGGCATGAATGTGAATAACATTGCTACCTATGAATTGGCTAGTTGGCAAGATGGAGTTGCCTCTCTGAATGTAAGTATAGAGCAGCAAGCAAAACCTCAAAATATTACCTCTCCCCAACTGCCTCCGGGAACTACCTTAACCCTAAAATCTTTTGCTTCCCAGGGTCGGGGAGCAGCCACAAGGCGCTTGGATAGATTAATGCCTTTTCGGTCTACTGAGTCTGTTAGTTCAAATAGCGAAATGAGTGCTAAAAATGCTGGCAGTTCTCAAGAATTAACAATTACAACAAAAATGGCGATGGAGATGACTTTAGAGTCGAAGTAAGCTTTATTATACCAACTGGAAAAAGTAGGGACACGGCCTTGCCGTGTCCCTGGTGGCAGCTAAATTTTTAATAAATGGTATTAAATCGGGCTAATATACTGGATATTATGTAAATTTTCCGAAACTTTCGATCGCCAATTTGCAAGTAGAGGAGTCTGTTCTATGGTTCGATCGCACAAAAGTCAAGCTGTAATTGCTTTCGTCGTAGCTTTAGGGATAATCATCGGGAATTTAGTGTTTCCGGGTCTGAATGTAGCGCCGGCATTTGCTGAAGCCAAATTTCAGGATGTTAACAACCATTGGGCTCAAGCTTGCATTGAGGAGTTAGCAGAGAAAAAAATTATCAGCGGCTACTACGAAGACGGCACTTTTCGCCCGAATCGCCCAGTCAGCCGCGCTGAGTTTGCGGCAATGGTTCGCATGGCTTTTCCCGATGCCAAAACCGTCCGCGCTCCGATCGATTTTGCAGATATTCCTACAAATTACTGGGGTTTTAAAGCAATTCGAGAAGCTTATCAGACGGGTTTTATGTCCGGTTACAGCGGCAGCATTTTTAACCCGACGTTGAATGTTACCCGCTGGCAGGTTTTGGTAGCTTTAACCAGCGGCTTGAAATATACACCTGCGGGGCCGGCGGCTGAGATTTTGGATGCGACTTTTGAAGATGCGCGGGACATTCCCGAACTGGCCAGAAGTGCGATCGCCGCCGCCACAGAAAAACAACTTGTGGTCAATTATCCGGCTGTTAAACAGCTAGAACCTACTCGGAATGCTACTCGCGCCGAAGTCGCAACTTTTTTCTGTCAGGCGCTGGCCAAACCCGGCCAAACTGCCTTAGTTCCTGCCCAATATATTGCCCAAGTTCCGGCGAATATCGGCCCGCCGAGAACAACAGAAATCTCGGAAGCGGGGAAAGTTCGGGCGGAAGTTTCTTTCGTAAAAGAAGCAGAAAATGCTAAAAATCTCCGCATTAGAATTATCCGCGACGGTAAAACTTTATTAGAAGAACCAGTGCTGATTCCGACTCGTTCTCTAGTAGATAACCCCGACCAAAGGGCCAGCGAAGAAATATCAGAAGGACGTTTTTTATCGCTGCGAATTCGCGATTTGGACGGCGACAAGGAACCGGAAGTGCTGGCAGATTTAGTCTCTATCAAAAGCGGCGTCCGCTGCTGCAATTATTCGTTTATTTACCGCTACGACTCTGGGGCTAACAAATACAGTCACGTCAAGCATTTTTGGGGCAATGTGAGTTACGAAATAGTCGATTTTGGCAAAAATGATATCCCAGAGTTTAAGAGCCAGGACGGCAGATTTTCCGAGGCTTTTACAAATTACGCTGATTCTCGCTTTCCGCTGCAAATTTGGCAGTACCGCCAAGGTAAAATGCAAGATGTTAGCAAACAGTATCCGGTGGAAGTATACACGAATTCTGCTGAGCTTTGGCTGGAATCTAACAAGCGCTTGAGTGAAAATGGGGAGGTGAAGGGGGTTTTGGCGGCCTTCATGGCGAACAAGTATGTCATGGGCCAGGATGCGGAAGGTTGGCAGTTGTTGGAGAAAGTTTATCAAGGACGCGATCGCACTCAATTCTTTGGGAAGTTGCGGGAGTTTTTGGTAAGTACGGGTTATGCTAGTAAGTAGATTTGGAGGTTTTTAACCGCAGATTAAAGCGGATTAACGCTGATAATATCTGTAGGGGCGGGTTTTACGAATAATATCTAATTCCTACTAACAATATTACTAAACCCGCCCCATACAACAGATAACCAAAGTCAACTATTCATCAAATTTATCGTCACCTATTAATTTGTTTAAATAAAGTAAATTACTACTCACATCTTGCCCCATTCTCCAGAACAGGCAAGATGCCTGTTCCACAAAGAGTGAATTTTCTTGTGGAACAGGCATCTTGCCTGTTCATAAAAAGCTTATTGAGAATAGTGCAACATCTCAGTTACTAACAACTTGTGAACAAATACCAAAAATTGTTGCTTTTTGAAGCGCCAAGCTAAAATAAATATAAAATCTCACACATTAAATCACTTAAAATGGTATATCCACCTGCACCGTGGCATCTGCAAGGTTATGCTGTTGAGACTTTACAATTGGTAGATGTAGCACGAGTGCGCCCCTTGGTTCCCTCTGAGTTAGAAATTGTCTCTTTATTGCCAGGAAAAACCCTAGGTGGCATTTATATATCCTCCTACGGGTTGGGTTCGGTGATGGAGTACAATGAGTTAATTGTAGTTAGCGCGATCGCCAATTATGCAGGAAAATGGGGCGCTTGGATTTCCCACATCTACGTAGACAATCCTAACTCGGTAGCCGGCGGGCGCGAAATTTGGGGACTTCCTAAAGAATTAGCTACATTTAGTTGGGAAGGTAGCGATTCGGTAAAAGCATCACCGCTAGGCTACCGCGTCACAGTTAGCCAAGAAAACCGTCAACTGTGCAGCCTCAATTACAGCCAGCAAACTTTAGCCTTACCGCTGCCTTTTAGCGGAAATGTTTTCAGCGCTGACCGCAGCAATTTGCTGTTGTTTAAAGGAGGATTAGAGTCTCGCATCGGTTTGATTAAAGGCGAATTAGAAGTGGGCGAAGAAAGTCCTTTTGCCAGTTTAAACTTAGGCCAGCCCTTGCTAACAGTTGCCTGCGAAGATATGCGTTTAACAGTCGGTGCGCCGGAATTTGTGGGAAACAGAGCCGTTGAGTTCAGTTATTAGCTGTAAAGTGCGGGTATTCGCCGTCAACCTAAAAAAACAGAACAGCCAGAAACCCGGTTTCTTGAAGAAGCCGGGTTTCTGTCGCGGCGTATTAGTTTGAGCTACTTACTAATCTTTTTGAGGACTTACGCATCAAAGGGCTAAAAACCCGGTTTCTTCCTAGATGCCTGGTTGCTGCACCCAATATTCTCGGATAAACGGGGTTTTTTTTCGTAAGTCCTATTTTTAAATGCCAGCGCCTGGAGCGGCTTCAGCACCCATTTCTAAAACTGTACCGCGAAGGAAATCAATTTGCTGCTGAAAGTCCATGCCCTGAACTTTTCCTAATAAAGCTTTTCCTGCGTCAGGAAGTTGATAGTCTGGAGGCACAGGAATAATAGTTCCTTCGTCCATTCCTACTGCTAGGAAATACCAAAAAGCCAGCTTGGTTTCTGGGCTCATCGAACCGTACATCCGGCTGATTTCAGTATTGGCTTTTGAGGCAATGTCGCGCATTACTTGTAGTTGTGCTTCGTGGGGCAGCGGTTTGACTTGCTCGAACAAACCCTGAGCGATTTCGGAACCGGAAGCACCGGGAGCCGCTGGCGTTATTGACTTGCCGATTTCGGTGTAAACAAACCACAGCACACCTAATTGGTCGTCTACACTCAAGCTCTGAATATCTGCTTTTCCTTGGTCGTAAGCACCGGCAGTAGTAAATGTCATTCAAGCCTCCAAAATAATATGTATTGCTCAGTTTTCTTATGTTTGAGAAAACTTTTGTTTGCTACTTAAGTTAAAGTACCTAATAAATAGTGATGCTAGAATCTTGCTTAAGACAGAGATGATCCCGGACATAAGTTTGGGGAGTAAATTCACCAAAATTGGGAAAATTTGCAACCAAAGGATGAGGAAAATTTGACAAGATTGTTGTTGGCAGAGCTCATGATTAGCATTGTTTAGCCGATCGACGATCGCCTATAATCGCAACAGACCTGTATTGAGGTGGCTGTTATGTCGATCGCAACTGCAAAACGCTTCACCATAGCGGAATATCATCGCCTCACAGAACTGGGGTTCTTTGGTGAGGACGATCGAGTTGAGTTAATTAATGGAGAACTTGTGAAAATGGCAGCTAAAGGTACCGCTCACGAAACCTGTCTGAGAAGATTATTGCGGGAATTAAGCGCCATAGTAGCAGAGCGGGCAACTTTACAGTGTCAATCTCCCATCGTTTTACCGACAAACAGCGAACCTGAACCTGATTTTTCGCTCGTACAAAATCGCCCTGACGACTATCTATCCTCTCACCCCTGTCCAGGGGATATACTGTTGCTGATTGAGATTGCAGATTCTTCTTTGAGTTACGACAAACAGGTTAAGCTCCCCCTTTATGCTGAAGCCGGAATCTCGAACTATTGGATATTTAATTTATTACAAACTTGCTTGGAATGTTACAGCGATCCGTATCAGAATGCCCCTGGCCAATTTGGTTATCGCAGGACGCTGATTTTTCTGCCCAACGAGTCTGTTAATCTGCCTTATTTTCACGACTTGGCGCTCGATTTATCGAGAGTATTTCCGCCAACTATAGAATCCTGAAGGACTCTGATATTATTCCAAAGAAAATAGGCTGGCAAACAGCCAGCCTAGAATCAGGAGAACTTTATTTCAAACTCGTTGAAAGTCTAGCTAAACAAACCCGAAATCCCGTTGACTGCTATTGCTCCAGCCAAAGCCGAAACAACTACAGAAGTCAGAGCCGTACCGAACAGCCACCAAGCTGCGGCTGCTGCCGCTTCGCGCGCATCTTCGGCTTGCTGCTTGGTCTTTTTCTTGAGCTGTTTGATGCGTTTTTTGGCTTCATGTTGCAGGCGTTCCGATCGCAATAAAACGCTGTCCCTGGCTCCTTCCATTTGGTCAACAATTCGGTGCGCGTCAGTCTCGGAAATATCGGAACGAGAACTCA
Source organism: Microcoleus sp. D2_18a_D3 (assembly GCF_036702455.1). Classification (NCBI taxonomy): domain Bacteria; kingdom Bacillati; phylum Cyanobacteriota; class Cyanophyceae; order Oscillatoriales; family Microcoleaceae; genus Microcoleus; species Microcoleus sp. D2_18a_D3. Next base: position 205,457 of record NZ_JAUBTK010000001.1, on the reverse strand, counting down.
GCAGGGCAACTAAAGTACCGCGATCGAACTCACCTAAACGCTCTTTAATCGCGTCAAATCCGGCCTGCGGGTCGTCAAACACTTTGCGGAAGTCCCGCTTGATGCCTTCGTAGTTGAGCTCTGGTCGATCGAGCGAATTGAGGTAATCCCGGATTTTCCCGAAAATACCATCCATTGCTGACTGAAACTTGTCCTGAACCATTTGAACTTGTTCGACAATTTGGTTGCGGACAGATTCAATTTGGTCGGCAATTTTGTTCGCTTCCTCTTCCGAGATGTCTTCCCGCTGCGACAGCAGCGCTACCAGCGTACCCCGATCGAAGTGCTTCACGCGATCGCCCAAACTTTGCATCCCCATTCCCGGCTCGCTAAAGAGCAACTGCAAATCGCGTTTGATGCTTTCAGGATTGAGTTCTTCCTTGTCCGTATTCCGCAAGTAATTTTCCAAACTTCCTTGGAAATCTCGGACTGTTTTTTGAGCGCGAGATGCCAAGCGGCGGGGCGATTTCACGATGCTGCGAATTGAATCTTGCACGCGATCGATCGTCCGATTGATCTGTTCTTCGCTCAAATCTTCCCGCTGTGAAAGCAGCTTGACTAAAGTTTCGCGATCGACCTGAGAAAGTCTGTCCCGAAGTGCCAAAGCACCCTCTTTCGGATTTTCAAACAATTTAGTCAAATCCCGATTGATGGCTTCTGGATCGAGTTCTTCCAGGTTAGTATTCCGCAGGTACTCGCCAATTTTTGCAGTAACTTCCTCGTACTGTTGCTTAGCTCTATCTGCAACTATTTGCGGCGCGTGGATAATGTTGTCGCGCACAGATTCGATCCGGTCGATCGTCTGATTGATCTGTTCTTCGCTGAGGTCTTGGCGCTGTGACAGCAACTGCACCAGCGTATCGCGGTCGAATTGAGACAAGCGTTCTCTCAGCGCTTTAAATCCGGCTTCCGGGTCGTTTAACAGCGTTTGAAACTCGCGCTCGATCGCTTCAGGATTGAGTTCTTCCTTATTAGTATTGCGGAGATAGTCTTCTACCTTTTGTCGCAATTCTTGCGCTTTCGATTGCGCTTGCTCTTGCAATTCTTGAGCTTTAGAAATCACGCGATCGCGCGAACTTTCGAGCCGCCCGATTAACTGATCGGCTTCCTCTGGACTGAAATCTTCCCGCTGACCCAGCAACTGCACCAAAGTATCGCGGTTAAACTGCGAAAGGCGATCGCGCAAAGCCTCAAAACCAGCATCCCGGTCTTCCAAAAGCGCTTGGAAATCGCGCTCGATACCTTCAGGATTGAGCTCATCTTTGCCAGTCGCTCGCAAATAATTCTCAATCCGGCTCCGCAAATCTTGAGACTGTTCTTCACCAGCAGCAGCTTGCACAATTTCCAACACTTCTTGGCGGACACCTTCAAGCTGTTCGGCAATTTCCGTCACCTGTTCAGGAGCAAACCCCTCGCGGCGGCTGAGAATCCCTACAAAATAATCGGGATTAAACAGCTCTAACTGGCGCAAAACAGCCCCGGGAGAAGCTTCCGGGTCGTAAATCACATCCCTAAATTCCTGCTTGATTGTCTCCCGGTTGAGATGCCAAGGTTGGGCATTCATCAAGTAGTTTTCCACATCAGCCTTAGCTGTATTGAAAGGCAGCGCAGGCACTTTGTCGCCCACCTTAGAAGCCAAAGATTTAGCTTGTTCCGTCCCTTTGGCTGTCAGTTGCTGCAACTGACCAGTGATTTTTTCAACATCCAAATCAGACAAATCCGTCCGCGACAAAACAGTGTTCACAAGAGTGCCCACACCCAACTGCATTGCTCGCTTCATGCCGCTGCTGGATTCCGATTTGTTTTCCCTACTTTCCAGAATTTGAGACAGCTTGGCGTTGAGTTCGTCAGACTTCAGCAAATCGGGAGCCGCAAACTTGAGAAAATCCACCAACTCTAAATTCGGGTCTTTCTGCTCTTGCTGCTTGCCGAAAGTTTGCTTCCAAACGCCTTCGAGTTGGTCAGCAACTTGAGTTATTTCCTCTTGAGAAAAGTCGGTGCGACTCTTAACTAAATCCACAAAAGTCTGGCGGTTAACATTCTTCAGAACGTCGCTTCCCGCAAGAGATTTGATATCTGCATCGCCCAGCAACTTTTCAAATTGACCGCGAATTTCCTTAACATCTAGTTTCGGTAACTGCAAAGAACCCACATAATCTTGCAGTGTTTCGCGAATGCTATCCGGGTCTACCGCCGAACTCAATTCGCGGCGGACAGCGGCAACAGATGCCTCTACAGTGTTGACCATTTGGTCGCTGGCCATCTTGCCGCCGATCGCAGCACCAGCAGTGCCCATGACGCCTTGAACGCCTGAAAAAGCAGTTTTTATCAAGGAACCAATCATGGAACCGACGGCGCTAGAACCGAGCCACACCAGGGTTAAAAAGTACGCAGCCCAGATTACCACACCAATAATTGCCGCTCCGTCTACCGAGGCAATTGAAGTTAGTTTGACTGCCAGAAAACAAGCCAAAAATAAAGCCAGGTTAACGGTGACTAAAATCCACCCCCCGACTAAACCTTCGATTTTGCGAACTTTACGGCCTATACTTTCGGACTCATCATCATCGTCATCGTCGGGTAAAGCCTCGTCCCAATTTGAGATTTTGGCGGCGATCGAGAAATTTGTTAACAGGAACTGGAAGCCGAAAGCCATGATGACTCCGGCGATTAATGCCACGAAAAACTGCGGGCTTAAAAACATCAGCCCTCCGATATCGGGGTGGTCAAATGGCACATCCATTTGTACTGGCATTTCTACTGGCATTTGTACTGGCACTGGCATTTCTACTGGCATTTCTACTGGCATTTGGCCCCTATTGACTTGGGGAGTGTACAGCGACATTAATAACTCGCTTTGAAACATAATTTCCCTCCTAAGTTTTTATGCCTAACTCGGCATAGCGAAAATAGTCCCCAACTTTTTTATAGGGGATTTTGTAATCTTTAGATGATGGTTTGTTTTGGTTCGGCTTTATCTTACGGAAAGCCTTATTAGTGAAATTGGGATGAGTAGTAAATCAGTTCTCTAGTTATCTCATCCTTACTGCTTATTATGGCTGTGGAAGCTAAAAAATAAATCCGTCTAAAGTCAGAAATCAGTCTTTCTGGGACTAATAGCAGCAGAGTTCGCATAAACGTGGCAAGTTTGAGGCGGGGGGCGATCGCCACCAATTATCTATAGTAGTAAACTGAGATTCGGCGCACCCTACATATCGTAGAGTGCGCTAGCGAGTTAGGATTCCGTTGGATTTTTAGGCTCAAAACGAGCGAGTAATTGCGATCGATCGAGCTGCATACTCAGTCGCGCGATTTCAAGAAATTCTAGTTGAATCAAAGGCTCAATTATTTGGGCTAATTCTTTATCAATTTCGCCAAATCTTACTTGTAATATACTTTCAACAAACTGGCGTTTACTTTGCTGAATACCTTGCTCGATACCTTGCTAAATACATTGCTCGATACCTAGCTGAATACCTTGCTCGATACCTCGCTGAGTTGCTTCTTCAAGCCGTTGTAAATAGAGGGGTGATAGTTGCATAATTACCTCCCCATTTAGTCGATAATAAATAGTAAAGTGATATTGAGCGCACCCTACCGATTGTAGAGTGCGCTGCTGAGTCAGGATTCCGGTTGATTTTTTTGTTCAAAATGAGCTAGCAATTCAGAGCGATCGAGCTGCCTAATTAGTCGCGTGCGATCGAGGGGTTCTAGCTGAATCAAAGGCTCGATTATTTGGGCTAATTCTTCATCAATCTCGCCAAATTTTAGTTGTAGGAGACTCTCAACCATCAGGCGTTGAGCGCGCTGCATAGCTTGCTGCATACCTTGCTGGATACCTTGCTGAATACCTTGCTGGATACCTTGCTGGATACCTTGCTGGATACCGCGCTGAGTTGCATCTTCCAGCCGTTGCAAGTAGAGGGGTGACAGTTCCATAATTAACTCCCGATCTTCTCGATCTATGTCTTGACGTACTTCTAATATCGTTCGCAAGTTGTACAACAATTCTAACGCATTCAACCGAAAGACATTATCTGAGGGTAACTCTCTCAATTCGGCAATAGCTTGCTTCTGCACGTTTCCCTTCCCCAAAACTCTCAGCCACAGAGTTTCTGGAGTCCGGGGGAGTTGGTGAATGGCAATAATCGCTGCTTTCAGAGATGGGCCCAGAAAATAAACTCCACTTACCCAATTTTCCGGTTCGGGAATGGCTCGAAATCCAGCTAGCATCGTATCGGAAACAGTCGGCGACAGTATCCAGAGTTGGGGCAAGTCTGCCTCTGCAATCCGGGTATTTTCTCTAGCTGCGGCGCGTTCAAATTCGCCGTGGATATCGAAGAGTTTGCCCAGACAACTGCGAATTTCTCCGATTTGGACTGGGCTGCGGAAGGGTTCAAATACAGCGGGTTTTGCTGCGATTTGACCCAGAATGCCGAGGGCTGTTGCTTCGACTTCCGGTTCTGCTTTCGGGGAAAATAAAACGTCAACCTGCCTTACTTCTCCAGCGACATCCCGGCTGGTTTCTACATTACCGAGAGGGGTTAATAGTTCTTTCAAATACTGTTTAGCAAATTGGTCGTGGATGAATCTAGTCATGATAATTTTTAGCTATCAACTGTTTAAAAACCTCGCCATCAACTGTCAACTGTCAACTGTCAACTGTCAACTGTTTACAGCATTTACCCTCACAGTTGCGAAGGCTGCGAATACAGCCGTACTCCTCGAAACGTTGACTGTGTTTGCGAACAGTAGGATATGCCAGTAAATATAAGGGAATTCCGATTATTTTGTAAAGCAATCGACCAGCAGCATGAACAATATCCCAAATTTCGCTTAAATTAGGTTCTCGAACAAATTCTCCTATTTCATCTTTTAAGGCAAGCCACTGAGATTGCACAGTAGGAGAGTGACAATTATCAAATACTGCCATACCTTTTTCGTAGTTTCGCCAAATTTTATTCATATATTTAATCAAATCCGCCTCACGTCTGATAATATCAGAAGTTAATCTGAGATTACAATCATCCGGTATTTTAAGGAAATCAGCCATGCGACTCTCTCAAATGCTTTTTGTCACCCTGCGCGAAGACCCGGCAGAAGCAGAAATTCCCAGCCACAAATTATTACTCCGTGCCGGATACATCCGGCGCATCGGTAGCGGAATTTACGCTTATCTACCTTTAATGTGGCGAGTTCTCAAAAAAGTATCTCAAATTGTCCGCGAAGAAATGGACGCTACCGGCGCTCAAGAATGTCTCCTCCCGCAATTGCAACCGGCCGATTTGTGGCGGGAATCCGGCCGCTGGGATACCTACACTCAAGCTGAAGGTATTATGTTTGCCATGACAGATAGGCAGCAGCGAGAATTGGGATTGGGCCCAACTCACGAAGAAGTAATTACTACAATTGCTAAAGATATGATTCGTTCCTATCGGCAATTGCCTTTACATCTTTATCAAATCCAAACTAAGTTCCGCGATGAAATTCGCCCGCGTTTCGGGTTGATGCGCGGTCGCGAATTCATTATGAAAGATGGCTATTCTTTCCACACTAACGAAGAAAGTTTGAAAAAAACTTATCAGGATATGGCTCAAGCTTATAGCAATATGCTGCGCCGATCGGGCTTGCAATTCCGAGCAGTAGATGCTGATTCTGGAGCAATTGGTGGCTCTGGTTCTCAAGAGTTTATGGTGTTGGCTGAAGCGGGAGAAGATGAAGTTCTTTATACTGAAGATGGTCAGTATGCAGCTAATGTGGAAAAGGCTGTCTCGATGCCTGCTGATGCCGAACCGTCGCCCTTTGCCACTTTTGAAAAGCGGGAAACGCCGGGAACTGAAACAATTGATAAACTTTGCAAATTTTTGAAATGTTCTCCGACGCAAGTTGTCAAAAATGTGCTTTACCAGGCAGTTTACGACAATGGCATGACTGTTTTGGTATTGGTAAGCATTCGGGGCGACCAAGATGTGAATCAGGTAAAGTTGCTGAATGAGTTGACGAAGTTAGCGGGCAATTATCAAGCTAAAACTGTTTTATTTTTGACTGTTCCCGATGCGGAAGCTCAGCGGAAATGGGCGGCTAAATCTTTACCTCTCGGTTATATGGCTCCCGATGTTGCTGATGATTATATCGCTGGAAGCAAGCAGGTAAACTCTAAGTTTTTGCGTTTAGTCGATCGCACTGCAGTTGAGCTGACAAACTTTGTCACCGGTTCAAACGAATCAGGATACCACGTTGTCGGGGCTAATTGGGATAAAGAATTTCCGCTACCAGCAACGGTTGTGGGTGTCAGAACAGCCAAAAAGGGCGATCGGGCCGTGCACAACCCCGAACAAACCTTGCAAAGCGCCAGAGGCATCGAAGTCGGCCACATCTTCCAATTAGGAACCAAATACTCCCAAGCAATGGGCGCTACCTACACCAGCGAACAAGGCGAAGAAATGCCCTTTGTTATGGGCTGCTACGGCGTCGGCGTGTCGCGGCTAGCTCAATCGGCCGTAGAACAATCCTACGACAAAGACGGGATAATTTGGCCAGTGGCGATCGCCCCGTATCACGCCATCATTAGCATCCCCAATATTTCCGACGCCCAACAAGTAGAAGTCGCCGAAAAACTCTATGCAGAACTCAACCAATCTGGCATTGAAACCCTACTAGATGACCGCGACGAACGAGCCGGAGTTAAATTCAAAGATGCTGATTTAATCGGCATTCCCTATCGGATTGTTCCGGGCCGTTCGCTGAAAGCAGGCAAAGTTGAAGTTGTAGAAAGAGCAACTCACAAATCCCATGAAATTCTCATTGATGAAGTCAATTCTACTTTAAAACAGTGGATTGAAGCCGCCATCAACTAAGCCTTTATAATTGGTAAGGTGCGCGCACCGCGCACCTACATTTAGGCTCGCAATGTTCCCGGTGTACACCCTACATTGCGAGCCTCTTGGGAGCATCTCAATGAAAGCACCCAGCTAGAAATTGGAGTTTGGAGGCAGGAGACAGGATGCAGCAGGAAAGAGGAAGAAAGAAGGAGCCAGAAGAAGTGTTTTTACAAATAATATGAGATGCTCTTCCCTCTTCCTGACATCCATGACATCCATGACATCCATGACATCCATGACATCCGTGACATCCGTGACATCCGTTACAGAATCCGTTGCCGAACTTCCCTCTTCCTGACATCCATGACATCCATGACATCCGTGACATCCGTGACATCCGTTACAGAATCCGTTGCCGAACTTCCCTCTTCCTGACATCCATGACATCCGTGACATCCGTTACAGAATCCGTTGCCGAACTTCCTTGAGATGTGAAATTCCCTAAAACTTAAAACTCGGTATGAATCTGAACCTAAATCAGTTTCTGCGATTCCCTCAATCCCGAATTGGGCGGTACTTAGCTCAAGTAACTGTCGTTGCTGTCGCTTACGCCGTGGGAGCGAGGCTAGCAATTTCAATTCAAGGTGTTAGTCCCTTTGCTGCCTCGGTGTGGCCACCCGCAGGAATTGCCCAAGCTGGACTTTTATTGTTTGGGAGTAAAGTCTGGCCTGCCATAGTTTTGGGTACATATTTGCTCAATTTAGTTAACCCCAATGAACAAATATTCGTGGTTTGGCTGGGAGGAAACGCCGGGGCGATTCTGCAAGCTGTTTTTGCAGTAACCGCCCTGAGCTGGTTCCGGTTTCGTCCCTCTATCGAGCGATTGAAAGATGTAATTAATTTAATCTTGTTTGGCGGTCTAATTGCTACTCAAATCAGTTGCACTATTGGGGTTTTTTCTCTATATTTAGCTGGGAAAATAGAGTGGAGTGAATATTGGTCGGCTCGATGGAATTGGTGGTTGGGAGACACAATGGGAGTTTTAATTATAACTCCCTTAATTTTAATATTTATTCGTCCTCAATTGGCAGCAGATAGTTTAAAAATACAAACAGAAACAAAGGAAAATTATTTAATTGAGCGAGGAGTATGGTTAATATTATTAATTGGGGTGAGCTGGCTGGTCTTTGAGTCGAAACATGAAGCTTCTATTTCTCGTTATCCCCTGGAATATTTACCGTTTCCTTTGATAATGTGGGCGGCGCTTCAATTCGGTCAGCGAGCCGCTGTCCTAGCATCGTTTATTGTCTCAATCATCGCAATTTTTGGCAGTTCTCATGGAGGGGGGCCATTCACAGCTAAAGCCGACAATATTAATCAGGCTATCTTATTCTTGCAAGCTTTTATGGGTGTAATTACGATTACCTCGCTGTTATTGGCAGCGACAGTAGCTGAACGCACATCAGCAGAGTATTCTCTGCGGGAGAGCGAAATTAAATATCGAGAATTGGTGGAAAATGCTAACAGTATTATTCTGAAACTGGATGCTGATGGCAATATTACTTTTTTTAACGAATTTGCCGAAAAATTCTTTGGTTACAAGGAGGAAGAAATTCTGGGAAAAAACGCCTTGGGAACCATTATTCCACAGACGGACATGGAAGGGAATAACTTAGAGTTGGTTTATAGTCAACTTTTACAAAATCCCGATCGCTTTACCAGCTATGAGAATGAAAATATCCGGCGCAGTGGCGATCGGGTTTGGGTATCTTGGGCAAATAAACCGCTGGTTGATTCAGCGGGCAAACTTTTGGGCATCCTCTGCATCGGGACAGATATCACCGATCGCCGAAAAGCTGAAATAGCGTTGCAAAAGCTGAATGAAAAGCTGGAAATCCGAGTTGAAGAACGGACAAATGCCCTGAAACAAAGCGAACTTCAGCTACAAAAACAGAAATCGGCATTAATTGATTTAGCCAAAAATAAAGCGCTGAATCAAGGCGACTTAACAAAAGCGCTTCAAGAAATAACAGAAACTGCTAGCCGTACTCTGGAAGTTGCCCGATCGAGCGTCTGGCTGTACGATCGCACTAAATCCAAGATCGAGTGCCTAGATTTGTTCGATCGCACTCTCAACCAGCACTCACACGGCTTGGAATTAGCAGCAGCAGACTATCCTGTCTATTTTCAAACACTGCGAGAAGAACGCGCAATTGCTGCCTTTGACGCACAAAAAGATTTTAGAACTAGAGAATTTGCGGAATCTTACCTAATTCCGTTCGGCATCACTTCCATGCTAGATACGCCGATTCAAATAGGCGGAGAAACAGCAGGAGTTCTCTGTTTAGAACACGTAGGAATGCCCCGCTTTTGGACGATTGAAGAACAAAGTTTCGCTGTTTCTCTAGCAGACTCTGTAACTTTCGCAATGGAAGCGCGAGAACGCCAGCGGGCTGAAGAAGCGCTGCGGCAAGCTGAAGAAAAATACCGCAGCATTTTTGAAAATGCGATCGTCGGCATTTTTCAAACTACCCCAGATGGGCAATATCTCAGCGCCAATCCTGCTTTGCTTCGCATTTACGGTTACAGTTCGCGCGAGGAATTGGTCGGTACACTAACTGATATTAGCCAACAACTTTATGTTGACCCCGATCGCCGGGCCGAAATTGTCCGCTTAATAGAAGAACAAGGCAAAGTATCGGATTTTGAATCTCAAATTTACCGCCGAGATGGCAGCATAATTTGGGTTTCAGAAAATACTTATACCGTGCGCGATTCCTACGGAAATTTGCTTTATTACGAAGGTACTGTTCAAGATATCACAACTCGCAAACAAGCTGAGGCAGCTTTGCGCTTAGAACAAGAAAAATCCGATCGTCTCCTACTCAACATTTTACCGCAACCGATCGCGGACAGATTAAAACACGACCAAAGCATCATTGCCGATACATTTTCCGAAGTAACAGTATTATTTGCAGATATAGTCGGTTTTACTCAAATTAGTTCCCAAATTTCTCCGCCCGAATTAGTTTCCTTGCTTAACGACATTTTTTCCACATTCGATCGCCTAGCAGAAAAGCACGGATTGGAAAAAATTAAGACCATTGGCGACGCTTACATGGTAGTTGGAGGGCTGCCGATGCCCCGCAGCGATCATGCAGAGGCGATCGCAGAAATGGCCCTAGATATGCAGCAGGCAATTATGGACTTCAGCCATACCCACAATCAAGATTTCAGCATCAGAATCGGCATCAACAGCGGCCCGGTTGTCGCCGGAGTAATCGGTATTAAAAAATTTATTTACGATTTGTGGGGAGACACCGTTAACACCGCTTCCCGCATGGAATCCCACGGCTTGCCGGGGTGCATTCAAGTAACAGAGGCAATTTATGATATATTGCAGGACAAGTATGTATTTGAAAGTCGCGGCGCGATCGAAGTCAAAGGCAAAGGCGAGATGAACACTTACTTTCTTACAGGCATCAAGTTATAGCAGTAAGAAAAAAGGTTCTTCGGCTTCGGTCAGGAGAAAAAGAAGGAAGAAGCAAGAAGGAATAAGCAATATAATAACTCATATTTCAGCAATCAAAAATCTCTTAAGACTCCGGCGCGGTTGCTATAGTTAGTTAAAAATCTAACACTCAGTATGAACCAAAACAAAAATCTGTTTTTGCGATTTCCTCAATCTAGAAATTGGCAATACTTAGCAAAAGTAGCTGCCATTGCTTTTGCTTACGCTTTGGGAGGAAAAATAGCAATTTCAATCCCAGGCGTCAATACATTAGCTAGCTGCGTCTGGCCGCCGGCAGGAATTGCACAAGCTGCACTTTTATTATTTGGTCGGCGAGTTTGGCCGGGAATAGCTTTAGGGGTATTTTTGTTCGATACTATCAACAAAATGTCATTTTTTAGTGCATTTTTAGCTGCGTGCAGTGCTTGCTTGCAAGCTTTTTTTGCATTTGCTTTGTTGCGAAAACTCAACTTTCGCTCATCACTATCTCGGCTCATAGATGTAGTCAATTTAGTCTTTTGGGGCGCTATAGTTGCGACTCAAATAAACTGCACTCTCAGCACGTTACGCCTGTGTTTAAGTGGTTTAGTTGACTGGAGCGAATATTGGCACATTCGATGGAATTGGTATCTCGGAGATACATTAGGAGTTTTAATTTTTACTCCCCTGCTGTTAATTCTATACAACCACAAACCAGCGCCCACCCCTTCACAAAATACAGCTTCTAAAACAATTGTAAATCGCATAAGTGTCGGAATATGCCTGCTGTTATTAGTAACGGTCAGTTGGCTAGTCTACAACTCAAAAAGTCAAAGTAATCTCTCCGGTTATCCTCTCGAATACTTGCCATTTCCCTTGGTAATTTGGGCAACCATTCAATTCGGTCAGCTAGGGGCGGTTTTAGCATCTTTCATTGTATCCAGTATCGCCATTTGGGGCGGTTCTCAGGGAGGTGGCCCCTTTATTGCCAAAGGGGAAAATATCAATCAGGCAATCTTATTTTTGCAGGCTTTTATGAGCGTAATTGTAGTTACATCGCTGCTGTTGGCGGCGACAGTAGCCGAACGCGCCTCAGCAGAGGATTCGCTGCGGCAAAGCGAAATTAAGTATCGGGAATTAGTGGAAAATGCTAACAGCATTATTTTAAAAATAGATAGGCGAGGAAATATTACTTTTTTTAACGAATTTGCACAGAAGTTTTTTGGTTACGATGAAAAAGAGATAATTGGCAAAAACGCCGTGGGAACAATCATTCCCCAGAGAGATACAAGAGGAAATGACTTGGCAGCCAAGTTGAGAGATATTTTGGAAAACCCAGAACAATATACGCGAAATGAAAATGAAAGTATCCGGCGCAGCGGCGAGCGGGTTTGGGTATCGTGGGCAAATAAACCGCTGTTTGACGCGGCAGGAAAGTTCGCGGGAATGCTGGCAATTGGTACGGATATCACAGACCGCAGGCGGGCTGAAATGCAGCTTGTAAAGCTGAATGACGAGTTAGAGTTTAGAGTAGAAGAACGAACTAATGCTCTGAATGAGACTTTAAGTGCACTGCGAGTTCAACAGGAACAATCAGAACGCTTGTTGTTGAATATTTTGCCTGAAGAAATAGCAAATCGCTTGAAGCGGGGAGACAGTACGATCGCAGATACTTTTGCGGAGGTTACTGTCTTGTTTGCGGACATAGTAGGCTTTACTCAATTGAGCTCGCGAGTTTCTCCAACGCAATTAGTAGCCTTGCTGAATGATATCTTTTCGACATTTGACAACCTAGCAGAAAGACACGGTTTGGAAAAAATTAAGACGATTGGCGACGCTTACATGGTAGTTGGAGGGCTGCCAATTCCTCGCCCGGATCACGCAGAAGCGATCGCAGAAATGGCCCTCGATATGCAGGAGGCAATTACTGACTTCAGCAATATCCACAATCAAGATTTCAGCATCAGAATTGGCATCAACACAGGCCCGGTTGTCGCCGGAGTCATCGGTATTAAAAAATTTATTTACGATTTGTGGGGAGACACCGTTAACACCGCTTCCCGCATGGAATCTCACGGCTTTCCGGGGTGTATTCAGGTAACAGAGACAACTTATCAGCAGTTGCGAGAAAAGTATCCCTTTGAAAACCGTGGCGCGATCGAAGTTAAAGGCAAAGGCGAGATGACTACTTATTTACTGCAATGCCGAAAATTGCTCTAGTAAAGGTTTTTCTCTAAAAGTAAGGGCGATCGCACTCTCAAATGTGCGATCGCCCTCATTTTAATTTAGCCAAGTTTTTTAAAGCTTGTACAGGTTAATTCCAGCTTCCTTCGCCATGATTTCCAAACCCTTGTGTTCCAAGGTTTTAATTGCCTTGGTAGAAAGGTGCAATTTTACCCAGCGCTTCTCCTGTGGCCACCAAACCCGCTTCCACTGCAAATTTGCCTCTTGCAACTTGTGAGTGCGGTGGTGCGAGTGAGAAACCGCAAAACCGTTATTCGCCTTCTTCCCCGTTAGCTGACATTTCCGTGACATATTGCGCTCCAGATTACCGTTTTTTTGCGTGCAGCCTTTTATTATATAGCAACAGCGCAGAACCCCCCTAGCCCCCCTTGTTAAAGGGGGGACAAAAAACACCCGATCGCCCGCTCAGCAATAGAAATAAACTCTTACTCCCCCCCTTAGCAAGGGGGGGTTGGGGGGGGTTAATTACATTGCACGTTCAGTCAACTTTGTCAAGACTTGATTCGATCGCTCGACAAAATCCTTCATCCCTTCAGCATCGAAACCCTTCTGGGCCATCAAAGCCAAGTCGTAAACGTGGTGACAAATCATACTCGCCAACTCAGCCGACGGAGACTCCCCGCCGCCTTGAATAATCGCACCCTGACTCAAACTCGCCAGATTTTGAATCAGCGGGTGAGACGTATTCACCAGCAAAACGTGGTCTTCGGGGAATTCCGCCGCTTGCTGCTGCAAAAGCGCCGTCATGTCGCGCATCCGGCGCAAAGCTTCCGGTAAAAGTACGATCGCAGGTGGCGTCGCCTCCGCAGAATCAGACTTCAAAGCTTCTGTGCGAATGTTCACTTTCGGCTTATTGAGAGCTTTTTGGAACATTTCTTTAACTTGTTCGCTGCGAGTTTTATTCGTCGCCGGATCGACAATTTCCGCTTCTTTCTCTTTGTCAATTAGCGTTTCGTCGATGTCGGAATCAACCCGCGAGAATTTGACATCTGAGTGTTCTCGTTCCAAGAAGCTGATAAAGTGCGTGTCGATGAAAGAATCCATAAACAGCACTTCTAAACCTTGGCTTTTGTGCATAGCAACGTAAGTTGCTTGAGACGCCGGATCGGTACAATAAAACACGCGATTTTCGTGGCGTTTTTGATTGCGTTCCAAATACTCTTTTAGAGTCGTGTAAGGTTGCGTCGAAGTAGAAGTTTCCGACTTCGGAGTGACATCTTGCCACAAATCTCCTTCCTCACTTTGCACCTGAACTTCGGGCGTTACAGTTTCTGGCTTCTCGGCTGTTGGTTCGTAAGTGCTGCGGTAGATTAAAATATCTTCGACTTGCTTTTTGAACTTATCATCGTTGAGAGTTCCAAACTTGACAAAAGTGCCGATATCTTGCCAGCAGCGGATGTATTCGTCACGATCGTCGCGGTAGAGTTCTTTTAGGCGATCGCCCACTTTTTTCGCAATATAATCAGCGATTCTCCTGACTGTGCGATTGCTTTGCAAAGAACTGCGAGAAACGTTCAGCGGAATATCCGTACTGTCAATAACTCCCCGCAGCGGCATCAAGAATTTCGGGATAATTTCTTCGCAGTGGTCGCTGACAAAAACCTGGTTGCAGAATAGCTTAATATTGCCTTGGGTAACATCGACATCCGGGCGCAGTTTGGGAAAGTAAAGAATCCCGTTGACAATGAAAGGATAATCTGTATTCAGGTGTACCCACAACAGCGGCTCGTCTTGGAACGGGTAAAGGTAGCGGTAGAGTTCCAAGTAATCTTCTTTTTGCAAATTGCTGGCTGATTCCCGCCAAATTGCTTTGTGCTTGTTGAGTTCCTCTCCCTCAAATTTGATGGGAACTGGCATGAAATCGCAGTAAGTTTTGATTAACTGCTTAATGCGAGTGGGTTCTAAATATTCTTCTTCTTCGTCTTGGAGAGTAAGAGTAATAGTAGTGCCGCGTTCCGTGCGGGAAGATTCTGATAGTTCAAAAGCGGGAGAACCGTCGCAAGACCAGTGTACTGCTTGGGAGCCTTCTTGGTAAGAAAGAGTATCAATGTCTACTTTCTTCGCCACCATGAAGGAAGAGTAGAAACCGAGACCGAAGTGACCAATGATTGCGTCATCGCCACTGCCTTGGTATTTTTGAATAAATTCTTCTGCGCTGGAGAAAGCGACTTGGTTGATGTATTTTTTTACCTCGTCGGCGGTCATGCCGATGCCGTTATCGGAAATTGAGAGGGTTTTGTTTTCTTTGTCGATCGCTATGTTGATTTGCGGTTCGCCCATGTCGCCGCCGTATTCGCCGGAACGGGAAACCATTTTGAGTTTGGCAATGGCATCGACGCCATTAGAAATTAGCTCCCGCAAGAAGACTTCGTGGTCAGTGTATAGCGACTTCTTGATAATCGGGAAAATATTTTCGGTATGGATTGAGATTGTTCCCTGTTCTAAAACTGTCATAATTTTTCTCTGTGATGAGTGCTAATTGCTTAGAAATAGCTATTTAATGATTTTCGGCGATCGTGCTCTCTTCTGCAAAAGGGATTACCACAAAAAGATGATTCGGTTTTCCCCACATCTTGCACAATTCTCAATCAGCCTTTCAGGGGCGGGTTCTCGTCTCCAACCCCTACTCCCCACAAGATAATTAACTTTTTGTGGAACAGGCCGAAAAGCCTGTTAAGCGAACATGGTGCAAGATGTCAGTTGCCCTCACATAGTAGCTCACAAAGGCAACTGCAGGAGAAAGGTGCTGCCGGAACCCAATTCGCTGCGGGCGCTGAGGCTGCCGCGGTGGGCGCGGGCTATGGTTTGGGCGATCGCCAATCCCAGTCCCGAACCGCCGGTATGGCGCGATCGATCGCTGTTGACTCGGTAGAATCGATCGAATATTCGCTCTAAATCTGCCGCCGCTATCCCAATACCGGTATCTTGCACCTGAACGATCGCCTCCTGGTGGCTGCAATCTAAAATAACTGTTACTTTCCCGCCCGCCGGAGTGTATTGAATCGCATTAACAATTAAATTAGCAACTAAGCGATAAAGTTGGTCGGAATTGCCGACAACATTTAATTGCTGCTGCACTCGCACTTCGGATGTTAACGCTACCTTAGAAGCGATCGCCATTGCTGCCAATTCCTCGACTAAATCGCTCACCAAGTCATTCAAACAACACAATTGAGGGCGATCGCGTATCACTTGATTATCCATGCGAGCCAGTAGCAGCAAATCAGCCACTAACTGAGTTAACCGTCGGTTTTGGCGCTCTACAGTTCGCAAAATTTCCCGCGCTTCTTTTTCATCCAATTGAGGCGTCAACAGCGCCGATTCTACTGTCGCCTGCGAAGCCGCTAAAGGCGTCCGCAATTCGTGAGCAGCATCCGCTGTAAACTGTTGGATTTGTCGGTAGGAAGAATAAATCGGTTTCATGGCCAATCCTGCCAACAACCAACTAGCAAAGCCTATCAAAATCAATGCTGTAGGCAATCCTAATTTCAAAACCCATTTCACTGTACTGAGATAATCATTGAAGTCTTGCAGGCTCCGCCCAACTTGAAAATATCCCCAATCTTGCTGTGTTTGGGTGTGTAGCGCTACAGAAATTTGGTGGTAAACATTGCCTTTGGTATCAGTTATTGTTTGCCAGTATTGGGAGTTAAATGCTGGTGGTAATTCTTCGGGATAAGCGCCTGCGGTAGCAATTAATTTGCCCGAATCATCAAATAAACGAATATAGTAATAGCCTTGGTTGATAGCGCTTAAAATATGGCGGCTTGGCAACTGTTCTGTAATGCCTTTAACTCCCATTAGGCGGAGGTTGGGCAAAAGTTCGTTTACTATTGGCTCCAAGCGTCCGGGCTGCTGCAATTTGAGTTCTAGGCTGTCGTGTAGCGTCCCCGCTACCGATTCTAATTCGCGGTCTATGGCTACCCAGTGAGCGTGGGCGATCGCCTTGTATACGCCAAATCCCAACAAGCTTAAAATCAAACCCATTACAGCCGCATAGGAAATGGCTAATTGCCAGCGAGTTCGATTAAATAGTTTATTTTGATTCACCTTTCATATCTTGCTAGTAATTGGTAATTGGTAATTAGCTGAAGATGATATTTTTTTTATCTACCGCAGAGGACGCAGAGAACGCAGAGGAGGAAAAAAGAGAGAATAAGCTTAGACCTCTTGCGAAAATAGCTGGCACGGGCTCTCCGGCCCGTCCCACAAAAATCTTTTTTCTTGTGGGATGGGCTTCTAGCCCCTTCCAAAATTTGATTAAAACGACTTTTGCAAGAGGTCTATTATCTGAAATCCTTGCAGGGAAAGAGTTTGACAAAAAGCAATGATTATGTTTATCATAGTAGAAAATAAAGCTACAAACCCCATCCCAGTAAGAATTTTAAACAGTGCTTTTGATTTTTGTTTTCGGAGAGTGACAAAAGAGGGTTAAAGACCCCCAAAGCGAGGGAAGGACTCTGAGAGATATGGGAAATGCTTACGATAACCTCGGCGACTACGCCAAAGCCATCGACTTCGCTCAGCAGTGTTTGGTGCTCGCGCGAGAAATTATTAAAGACCGCCAAATCGAGGGGGAAGCTTTGGGAGCTCTGGGAAATGCTTACCGTAACCTCGGCGACTACGCCAAAGCCATCGACTACCAACAGCAGTCATTGGCGATCGCCCGAGAAATTGAAGACCGCCAAAGCGAAGGAATAGCTCTGGGAGCTCTGGGAAATGCTTACTTTTCCCTCGGCGACTACGCCAAAGCCATGGACTACCAAAAGCAGTGGTTGGCG